>QEUY01000543.1 GCA_003577365.1 Chloroflexota bacterium
GGCTCCAGTGTTCATGCAGACACCCAATGTAGCTGCGAAAGTGACTGCGACAGTCGCTCATGCTTGCCAGTATGCGCTAGAGGGCACACCTTCACAACGGCAGGTATGCCACGCCGGTTCCTGGCGGATCCGCCAGGGTGCGCGGCGCGCTATGGCGCGTCCAACCAGCCGACCTGGATGGCCTTGACCACCGCCTCAACGCGGTTTTCTACGCCCAGGCGGCCAAAGAGGTTCTCCACATGAAAGCGCACCGTCCGTTCGCCGATCTGCAGATGACGCGCGATCTCGGCGTTGGTTTTGCCCAATGCCAACTGCTCCAGCACCTGCTGCTCGCGCGCGGTCGGCGGCGGCAGGCCAGCTTCCTGGCGCGCCAACTGCGCCAGTTGGGCAGCAACCGCCGCGCTAAAAAACGCCTTGCCCTGAGCCGCAGCCTGCACCGCGACCACAATTGTCTCGACCGCCTCGTTTTTGAGCAAATAGCCGGTCGCGCCCGCGGCCAGCAGCCCGCGGATATAACGCAGGTCGTCATAGGCGCTCAGGGCCAAAATGCGTACGGACGGTTCGCGCAGTTGCAGCGCCGCCGCCACCGCGGGGCCGTCCATGTCGGGAAGCTGGCAGTCCAAAACCAGCACATGGGGCTGCAACTGCTCGGCTGCGGCCAAGGCTTCGGCCCCTGTACCGGCCTCGCCCGCGACCTGGATCGCGGGGTTTTGCTCCAGCAATACACGCATCCCCACGCGGAAAGGTGGGTGGTCGTCTACCAACAGCACACGAATCAGATCGTCCATGCCAAGTTCCTCAATTGCCCTGCAGCAGCGCATCAAATTCCTCGGCGGCGTAGATCATTCGTCCTTGGCCGCGAGCCAGGCTAAACGGGTCCCAGCGGTCATCGCCCGGCACAAGATCCAAAAACCAGCAGAGCGTCTGCACACGGGGGTCAGCCTGGACGACATCTGCGGCCGCGCCGAGCCAACCTGGCGGATAGTTCTGTGCGGGCGGCTCGCTTTCGTCCGGCGCAAAGGTATTGGTCGCCGTAATATAGACCGGCAGCCCACGCGTGGTGGCGTAGCGGTCGATCACCGCTACCCAGTCTTGATAGACGCGAAAGCCCGCCTGTGCGCCCCCCCAGGCGGCGCGCGCCAGATCCTGGCGCGGCTCCTGGTCGCGCGGCAGGTCGCCTAACTCCGGCGCGCTGGGCCGTCCCGGCGCGTGCAGCGCAAAGCCATCTGGCGCACCCCAGGCGATCCCAGCCTCGGCTTTGGCCTGCGCCCCCGCATCGAGCGCGCTTACCAACGCATCCATATAGTTGAGCCAGGGCGCATCGATCCCATGCGCGGCTTCGACATCTTGGTCACTCACCCAAGGCCGCAGCGAGCCAACCAGAATCCGCACCGTAGGATGCTCGGCGCGTAGGGCGGCGACCACGTTATCCATGTGGGTCGGCGTTTCGCCATAGCCATTGAACAGCCGCGCGTACCAGGCCGGCGTGATCGGATTGGCCGGCGCTTGACCATTGCTATCGGCGGCGTTCATGCCGCTGCCGATGATATAGCCGTAGACCCCTTGCAGCCGCGCATCGCGGCCCAACCGCTGCACATAGGCCACATAGGCGCTCAGCCCCATGTAGTCTTCCGTGGGCGGCAGCGTCTGGTCGCGGTCATACTCGACGCGTACCAGCACCCGCAGCCCCTGTGCCGTGGCCTGCGCTACCCGACCTGCCAGCGCATCCACACTCCAGAAAGGGTCTTGTTCGTCATCCGCCAACTGCATGTAGGTCATATCCACCACCCAGCCGCGGCGTCCATGCCAATTGCGGGCCGGATCGGGAAAAGCCACGCACAGCTTGGTCGGCACACCGGTAGACAGGGCTGTGGACGGGCGGCCCAGCGCCAGTTTCCCGCGGCTGCGACAGCCCAGGTGGCAGTCGGTATAGAACGCCAGCTTCACCCCCGCACTGGACGGTACGATAAGCTCCCAGCGCCACTGCCAGAGCCGCCCCGGCTGCAGTTCATCCCAGTCGATAAAGCGCGCGGGCTGGCCGTCGGCCGTCAGTTTCACATAGGCCCAGGATTGGTCGTCGGTCACCGTAACCGTGGCAGATTGGCCCGGCAGCGGGTCAGGCGGGCTGACGATGATCTGCGGCCAGGCCGGACTCCCGGTGGCCGCACCCGTCTCTACAGTCACCCGTCCCTGGATAGGCAGCAGCCACACACCCAACGCCAATGCGAGGAGGATCAGCGCGCCGGCCGGCAGCCCACGGTTCATGGCGCACCCTCCTGGGCCAGCGCGGCAAGCACAAACCGCATACAGGTCCCTGTGGACTCTCCGGGCGCAAGGGTGGCTGCGGTGCGGCTGCTGATCTCCAATTCGGCCCCATGTTGGCGCAAGATCTCGGCCACCAACGCCAAGCCTAACCCGCTGCCCGGCATCCCGGAAGGCACAGCCCGATAGAAGCGGCGGGTGATATAGGGCAGATGCTCCGGCGCAATGCCAGGGCCGGTATCACACACCGAGCAGGCCACCCCCTGCGGCAGACCGCGCAATTCGATGGTCACGCGGTCGCCGGCGCGCCCATACTTGACCGCATTGTCGACTAGGTTCAGAAAGACCTGCCGAAGCCGGTCGGGCTGGCCCAGGACAGGTAGCAGGTGGGCGGTGGCCTCGATCCCAAGCTCCAGCCCACGGCTGTGGGCCTCGCCGTGAAGCTGCTGGACCACGTCCTCGACCAATGGAAACAAGTGGACGGCGCGCAGATCGGGCGGTGGGCTGCTCTCCAGACGGCCTAGATCGAGCGTATTGTTGACCAGCCGCACCAGCCGCTGCGTCTCGTCGAGTAGAAAGCGCAGCGATTGGGCCTGGATCTCTGGGGCCAGACTCGGCAGCCGCAGCACCTCCAGATGGGCGCTCAACGTTGCCAACGGGGTGCGCAGTTCATGGGCCAGGTCGCTGAGCAGAAGTTGTGTGGTTTGGGCGGCCTGCTGTTCGACAGAGACGTCGGCGATCAAGGCCAGCGCGCCGTCCTGCCAGGGGGCGACCCACCAATGCCAGGTCTGCCGCTCGTTCAGATCTACTGTACGCGACCGGCCTCCCCCAGGCCCGGCTTGCACCACGGCAGTTGTATCCTCGGCCAAGCGTGCCGCCCACTCGGTCGGGGGCAGCGCGGCCGGCGCGGCGGGCAGCCCCAGCAGCGTGCGCGCCTGCGCGTTGGCTTGGCGCAAATGCCCTTGGCTATCTAGCCAAAGGACACAGATCGGCGCATGGGCCAACACCGGCTCCAGCCCAGCGGGCGCGACAGCGTGCATGCGCCGCGCCAGCAGCCAGGCGATCCCTATGATCAGTCCACCAACTGCCAATAGCCCGATGAACACGAGCTTGAGATCAAACGTCCAGATCATACCCCAATTTTACCCTGGACGCGCCCCACGCGGCCAATCAAAAACGGGGACCGCCCAGGGTCCCCGCCGTTGCCTATGGCGTACAGGCTGGGCGCTCTGCCTGTGCGGCTGGAAAAGCACTGCTACGGGATCGAGCGGCGCGCCCTACCAGAGCGTCACCACCCGCTCCTGGCCCTCTTTCAGCTTCTCACGGTTGGGGCGCAGCGCCACGATCACCGCGATCAGCGTGATCAGCCCATA
>QEUY01000544.1 GCA_003577365.1 Chloroflexota bacterium
GACATAATGTTCCCAGCGTTCCCAGAACTCGCCGCCGAAAAAGCCGGGCACAAAGCTGGGGATATCCGCCGTGCCGGTGAAGCTGATCGGGTTGGTGACGGGCGCGCCGATCGACGCCGCCGCAAAGCGGTCGGTCTGCGTGATGATCCAACTGGTCATATAGCCGCCGTAGCTCCAGCCGGCGACGCCCAGACGCGCCGGGTCGGCAATGCCCAGGTCGATCACCTGATCCACGCCCTGCATCAGGTCGCGATAGTCGCCGCCGCCCCAGTCGGAGAGGTTGGCATAGCGGAAGGCGCGGCCATAGCCGCCGCTGCCGCGCGGGTTACAGCGCAGCACGGCGATGCCGCGTTCACACAGCGCCGCGGGCGAATAATAATAGGGTGCGGCCGCATACTGCCGCTGGAAGATGCTCATGGGGCCGCCGTGGATGTGGAGCAGCAGGGGGATGCGCCCATCGCGGGCCTGCTCATAGTCCTGCGGCAGATAGAGCATCCCCTCAATCGTGAAGCCGTCGGGCGTCTCCCAGTTGAGCAGCCGCACTTGAGGCAGCGGGCCGGTCGGGTAATCGGCAGCGGGCATGGTGACCGGCTGCGGCGCGGGGGCTGAGCCGGGCTGCGCGCCCGCCTGTGTGTGGGTGAGATCGACGATCTCCACCGTGTCGGGCTGGTGAAAGTCCTGGCGCACCAAGGCGGCCTGGCCGCGGCGGTTGACATGGCTGGCGCTGACCAGCCGGTCGGCAGCCACCAGCACGTGCGGCGCGCTGCCGTCCACAGGCAGCGCCAGCAGCTCGGTCCCCAGCCCGCGCTGGTTGAGCGCATAGACGGCTTGGCCGTCGGGCGACCAGCCCACCACTTTGGGTTGGTTGTCGCTCACATCGGCCAAGAGTCTGGAAGCCGAGGCTTCGGACCCACTGTCGGCAGCGTAGAGATGGATGCGCGAGGCGTAGGGCCAGGCGCGATCCTCGCCGGCCACTTCGCACGCGATCCACGCGCCGTCGGGCGAATAGCGCGGTACGGCGTTCCATGCCGTTGCCGGGCCGCGCGTCACCCAGGTGGGGGTGGATGAGCCGTCGACGGCCACGGTCGCAAGCTGCGCATCCGCCCAGGTATCGAGACAGGGCGTGGGCTGGTGGATGAAGGCGATCTCGGCGCTGTCGGGCCGCCAGTCGAAGGCGTGGACATGGATGCGGCCGCGCGTCACGCGCCCGACCTCGGCGGCGGGTCCAGGGGTCTTGGGCAGCGTGGCGACAAAGAGATGGGCATAGGCGTAGTCCACGCGCCACTGGCGGGCGTCGTCGCGGGCGCGGCGGCGTGCTTCTTCGGCTTCGTCCCAGGGGACGCTGACAAAGGCAATGCGGCTGCCGTCGGGGCTCCATTCATAGGAGGTGACGGCGTTGAAGATGCCGTTCTCTGCGCCGGTCAGCGGCCAGGGTTCGCCGCCGGCGGCGGGCATGATCCAGAGACCGGGTTTGCCGCTGTCGGGCAGGGGGCGCAGAAAGGCGATCATCTGCCCGTCGGGACTCCAGCGCGGCTGGGCGGCGGAGGCCTGGTGTGTCAGGGCGCGTGCCGCGCCGCTCTGTGCCGGCGCGACAAAGGTCTGCTGGCGAAACTCGCTGGCGTCGCCGGTCAGGTGGGCGACGCGCTGCGTGAAAAGGAACTGGCCGCCGTCGGGCGCAAGGTGTACATGCTCAACCAGCGGGTAGTGGATCAGCCGGTCGGGTGTCCAGGTATAGCTAGTTGACGAGCCAGCTAGAGAGCCGGTTGGAGAGTCGGTCATGCTGGGGATGGCAGGGGGTTAGCCCTGCTCCAAAATGCGCCGGAAGCTGGTCAGCCCAAAGCGCAGACAGAGGGCAGCAAAGGCGGCCAGCACGGCCAGGTTGAGCCAGGGCGAGAGCGAGCCGATGCCAAAGAGCGACTGGCGGATGCCGTCGACGGCATAGGTCGTGGGGTTGAGAAAGGCCAGGGCGCGCATCCACAGCGGCATGGACTCCAGCGGATAGAGCGCGTTACTCAAAAAGAGCAAGGGCAGGTTGAGCACAAAGAGCAACATATGATAGCCGCCGACCGATCTGCTGCGCGCCGCTACGCCGTTGCTAAAGCCGACAAAGGCCATGACATAGAGCAGCAGATAGACCAGCGCCGCGCCCATGTCCAGGGGACTGCCTGCCAGACGTGCGCCGAAGAGCACGGCAATGAGCAGGATGATCAACGACTGGATCAGGGTCTTGACCAGCCCGCTGCCGGTGGAGGCGAGCAGGATGCTCAGGCGCGGGATCGGGGCGACAAAATATTCCTTGAGGATGCCCTTGATCTTCTCTTCCAATAGGGTCATGCCGGCGTTGACCGCGCCGCTGAGCGCGGTGAGGGCAATGATGCCGGGGGTGATGAACGCGAGGTAGCTATGGCTGCCCAGCGTCTCCACCTGGACAACGCGCTCCATACCCAGGCCAAAGGTCGCCACCCAGAGCAGCGGCCAGCCCAATGTGCCGCCGATCTCCATGCTGTTGGTGCTGAACTTCAGCATATGTTTGTGAAAGATGACCCATGCGCCACGCCACAGCTCGCCCCACGCCGTGCGTGACGAGGTGTGGGTCGGGGCAACATAGGGTGAGGTGGTTTCCAGGTGGCTCTGCATCATCCCTCCGGCCAACAAAAACCGGTCGATAAAAAACGTGGGAGTAGTGTACCCAATGGCCACGCAAATGGAAAAACTGCCGGGGGCGAGACCGGTTGCGTTCGCCTGCGGGCTAGTGTACAGTAGGCGATACGCTTTGCGAGTTCCTCGCCCATCTGGTCGGCCCTGTGCGGACGATGGCGGATCGGGCCATACACCGGATCATCTACCCGGCCGCGCGCCCGATCTTGCGCCGGGGCGCGCGATCAAATGCAATGTTCAATTCGCATGTGAAAATTTGCGCGAGTATATACCGCCTGCTATAATCGCCGTGGCTGGGCACAGCCCACGGGCGAGGAGCGGTGTTTGGGCTGTGCGCCGCGGACTGAACAAGCAACAGGGTATGCACGCCAAACGTATCAATCTCCGGCTGTTAACGCGGCTTTTTTTATTGGTGCTTGTGCTACCTTGCAGCGCTGCAATCGCCGTTGATCTGCTTGCGGGAACGCTTCCGTTCATCACCATCGCCGCCATTGTGATCTGTTTTCCGACCGCTGCCATTTTGTTGAGCCGGGCGGCGTTGCGCGAGTTGGATCGGGTATACGACGAGATTGCGCCCCCGGCGCTCCCGCCGACTGAACCGGGTGTTGATGCATCCTAGCCTACCCTCGCCCCTGGCGAGGCGCCACACAGGGATTATTTCAAGGACGATGGCAGTTGCTCGTGCGCTGCCTACTGCCCAAAGGGGTAAGCGAGTATGGACAGAGTAACAAAGATATGGGAGAGGTTCAAGGCTTGGGTGCAGGCCAACCCGGTTAAGGCCGGCGTCTGGGCCGGCGTGATCATCCTGCTGATCCTCGGCTTTGTGATCCCCGTGCCGACTCCGCATGTGGCGCTGTCGGGCGAGCCGATCTTCTCCGATGGCCCGCGCTGGCTGACCAACTCGATGGTGGCGACCATCGTGGTGGATATCGTCATCATCCTGTTGGCCTTGCTGGCCACGGCGCGCATGAAGCTG
>QEUY01000545.1 GCA_003577365.1 Chloroflexota bacterium
CGGATGTCGGTCACCAGCACGCTGCGCGCCGTCCAACGTTTCATGTGGCGCACTTGCAGCGTTTTTTCCAGCCGCACACGCCGCCCGGCTGCCGCCAGCCGGTAGCCCAGCTCGATGTCCTCGATGCTGGGCAGCGGGTAGGTAACCGTATCGAAGCCGCCCATCTCTAGAAACAGGCTGCGGCGGATCGCGCCACAGCCGCTCCAAAAGGTGCTTGCTTCGGGCGACGAACGCTGATGCACAAAATGATGCTGTAAATTGCGGTATTGCGAGAGAAAGTTGGCTTGACCGGGCGCGGCGTCATAGGAGCCAAAGAGCGCGGCCACGTCCGGATGCGCCTGCATCACGGCTGCGACCTCGCCCACCGTCTGCGGCTGCACCAGCACGTCGGCGTCGATAAAGAGCAGCACATCGCCCACCGCTGTCTGTGCGCCGCAGTTGCGTGCATAGGCTGGCCCGCGCTTGGGTGTGACCTGCACCACGCGCGCGCCCTGGGCGGCGGCCCATGCGCCCGACCCGTCGGTCGAGCCGTCGTCCACGACGACGCATTCCCAATCGGCATAGGTCGTGCGCTGCAGCGCCGCTAGGCAGTCGCGAAAGATCCGTCCCCCATTGTGGACAGGGACAATCACGGAGATGCGCATCGCTTTTATCGTTCCTTTCGGAAGCGCAGCAGCCAGTTGTAGAGCGCCGCCACAAACCAGCCCAGCGCAAAGCCGGTGATAAACCCATAGCCGAGGCCGATGAAACTGCCTACAAAGGTGGCCGAATAGCCGATGTAAAATTGGCCGAGCAGCGACAGATGGGGGCCGACCACCTCGCCCCCCTTGACCACCAGCCAATTGGTGGCGATGAAAATACTCAACCCCAACACGATGCCGGTGACCAAGCCATGCACGGTAGCATCCAACTGGGTCACGCGCGTCATAATGACTTGGCGCAGCACCGCGTCCGGCGACGCCGTGTCGCCCGCCGTGCGGCTGAGGCTGGGGGGCGTCACAGAGGGCTGAATGGATCGCTGAATCGCGCGCCGGTTCGGTCGGACAGTGCTTCCCATCATCTCCCTCACTTGGCCTTGCAGGCCCTCTGGCTCTGAATGTGAACGCGCTTGGGTGTACAGCTAGGGTCTACGGCTAGGGCCTACAGATAGCCGATAAACGTGTGCAGCGAACTGCGTTCTTCCGAATGGAAGGTGCGGGTCAGATAGAGGGCCGTCGCCATGTTGCGCAGCAGCGCCGTCCCAAACCCGCCGAGCAGACCGATGCCAAAGCCGTAGGCCAGCCCCACAAACGCGCCGGCGAGTGTGACGCTGTAGCCGAACAGGAATTGGTTGAGCAGCCCCAGGTTCGGGCCGACGACATTGCCGCCCTTCAAGACCAGGAAGAGCGTGACCGCAAACAGCGCCAGCCCCGTCACCACCCCAAAGGCAACGCCAAACGCCACCGGATCAAGCTTGGGGAAAGCATAGGTGAAGGCCTCCTGCACGGTTTCGATCACCTCGCGCGTCTCCACCTCGTGCGTCTTCACCTTGCGCGTCTTCACCGTCTCGTCGTAGACTTCCTCGATATACTCCTCTTCGGCGTTGATCTTCCAGAGGTCGTGGCGTTCGCCATAGAGCAGGTTGCGCACGGCGTACATGCCGGTCAACATGGCATGGTCTTGGTTGTTATAGCGGTGCAGCCCATTGCGGCCCACGGTTTGGCAGTTGGGGAAGGTCGCCAGGTAGCGTTTGAGCACCTCCAGATGGCAGCGGTAGTCCGAGTCATAGACCGGGTAGGTCTTTTCGACGCGGAAGACGGCGCCGTCCACGATGTCGGCGTAGCGCGCCAACCCGATCTGCTCTAGCTCCCGTTTGCCCAGCTCGATCAGGTCGGCGTCGCTCATGCGCCACAGCGCATCGCCTTCGTTGCAGAAATACTCCAGCCCCAAACTGGTGGTCGAGAGGTCGGGAACCATGTCGGGGCTCCAGTTTTTGAAGTTCTGGATGCGCCCCACCTTCACCGTCGGGTCGTGGATATAGATCCAGTTGTCGGGGAAGAGCATCTCCTTTTTGACCACCAGGCAGACGGTCAGGAAATCTCTGTAGGTCAGGCGGTCGGCGGCGGCCAGCACCTCAGCCGGCGGCGGCGGGTCCAGCCATTTGACAAACTGCGTCAGCGGCATGCTGGTGATGAAGTCCGTGCCCGGCACGACCTTGCGGCAGCCGTCGTGCTCCACCACCACGCCGCAGATGCGGTTGCCCTCACGTTGGATGCCGACGACATTGGCGTTGAGCCAGACCTCGCCGCCCCTCTCTTCCACCTGGCGGCGCACCGTCTCCCAGAGCATGCCCGGCCCGCGGCGCGGGTAGTCGAACTCCTCGATCAGGGTCTTGATCGTCTTTTTGGGTTTGACAAACATGCTGACCACCGCCGTGCGCAGCGAGAGGTCTTTGATGCGCTGCGCCGCCCATTCGGCCTTGAGCTTGGAACAGGGAATGCCCCAGACCTTTTCGGTGTAGGATTCGAAAAAGGTCTTGAACAGCCGCCGGCCAAAGCGGTTGGTCACCCACTGTTCAAAGCTCTCCTCTTCGCGATAGGGGAAGAGCTGCCAGCGGATGTAGCTCAGGATGATCAGGATGCTCTCCACCAGCCCCAAGCCCCACAGCGTGTTGAAAAGCTTGAGCGGGTAGTTGAAGAAGCGCCCGTGATAGTAGATGCGTGACAGCCGCGGGCGGCGCAAGAAATCCGGCCCCAGGACTTCGTGCCAAAACTGGTTGACCTCGGCAGACTTGGTGAAAAAGCGATGGCCCCCCATGTCGAAGTGATAGCCTTTGTAGTTCTCGGTGCGCGCAATGCCGCCCACCTTGTCGAGCTTCTCAAGCACGATGGGCTTGGCATCGGCCTGGACCAGCCGGTGCGCGGCCGTTAGCCCTGCCGGGCCGCCGCCGATCACAACCACTTGGCGCTTCTGAGCATCGTTAGCCATAGGTCTGTCCGTCTCTAGAAATCGGCAACCAAAACCGGGCCGCCTGACGGCGTTGCACCGGCTGCGTAGCAAAATCCACTGAAGCAAAATCGACTGAGGCGAAATCAAAAAAGGCCGGCCAGGTGGGCTGGCCGGCAACCATTCATTTAATGCACGCTACTAATGCATGCTACGTTGATACACGCTGTGTTGCGATGGGGACTCGCGCGGAGACTTGGACAGCAAAACGGCTCACAGCCTGGCTGTGAACCCTAGCGTGAACTGTCGGGGCGAGCGCGCTTGCGAGCAGGCTCCGCCGTTCCTGCGCGTCTTTGGCGTAGGAACTGACCCGCTATCGAGATTGTACATACAGGGGCTTACCTCCCCGCGCTACAGCTTTCCTGCTGCAAACCGTCTTGTCGGACCGGCCCATTCGAACTGTCCCGGCGGACGCACTGGGGAGATGAAGAGTACGCCCAGCCTGCGTTGGCGCAGGGCCTTGTCTTACAGAGTCTTACAGAGGGTGTTGTGGGTAGATTGGAAGCACCCGTCGAACAGCCACCCCCCAGACAGCACGCCCCATTATACATACCTTGCGGCGCTTTGACAAGAGTTTGGCGCAAACCGAAGCTGGCAAAATGCTGTCGAAATCGTAAGCTTTTGTGTTGGCCGTGGGGACGTG
>QEUY01000546.1 GCA_003577365.1 Chloroflexota bacterium
TCTGGACGGCGGCGTGGCGTTTGGCGTGCAGCCCGCAGCCCGTGGTGGCCGAGGTGCTGCCGCTGGCGCTGGTGACGCCCAGCGCAGAGGATGCCCCCCAGGTCTTGGCCGAGACGGCACGCCGCGATCTCGCCGTGGCACTGGGCATCGGCCCTGAACCGGCGGCGCGCGCGGCCGCGGTCTAGATCGCGGTCTAGGTGAGGTTGGGGCTAGAGTACTTCGATCCCCGGCGTGGAGACGACTTCGCCGATGGCCCAGGCGGGCTGGCCGGCGTCGGCGCAGGCGCTTTCGAAGGTCGTTTGCATGGCCGCGGGCACGGCCACCAACAGCCCGCCGCTGGTTTCCGCCTCCCACAGCAGGCTGCGCTGGGCGCTGGTCACCTGGGGCGCAAAGCGCACCTGTGCGCCATAGGCTTCGGGGTTGCGGCGGCTGCCTTGGGTCAGATAGCCGGAGGCGATGTAGTCCCAGACGCCGGGCAGGGCCGGGACAGCGGCGGCGCACAGCCGGAAGCCTGCGCCGTTTTCGCGCGCCGCGGCCAGCGCCATTTCGGCGGCGTGGCCGAGCAAGCCATAGCCGGTGATGTCGGTGGCGCTGCGCACCTGGGCGGCCTGGGCCGCGCGGGCGGCGGCGCGGTTGAGCCGCAGCATCGAGGCGATGGCGGCGTCAAGATGGCGCACGTCGAGGTCGACCTTGCCTTGGGCGCGGCGCTGGGCGCGCTGGGCCGCGCTCTCCGCCGGGCCGGTCTGTTTGGCCGCGGTGGTGATGATGCCCGTGCCGAGCGGTTTGGTCAGATAGAGCCGGTCGCCGGGGCGCGCCCCGCCCTTGCGCAGGATGCACTGGGGATCGACGACGCCGGTCACGCTCAGCCCGTAGAAGGGTTCGGGGCTGGTGATGGTGTGTCCGCCGGCGATGGCAGCGCCCGCCTCGCGCACCTTGGCTGCGCCGCCTGCAAAGATTTGGGCCACGGTCTCGGCAGGGAGATCGGCGGGGAAACCGGCGATGTTGAGGCAAAACAGGACATCACCGCCCATCGCATAGACATCGCTCATGGCATTGGCGGCGGCTACGGCCCCAAAGGTCCAGGGGTCGTCGACCACAGGCGTGAAGAAATCGGTGGTTTTGATGAGCGCGCGCGTTTCGTCGAGTCGGTAGACGGCGGCGTCGTCCGGTTCGCCCAACCCAACCAGCACGGCGGGGTATTCGGTTGCCGGGAAAACCCCGGCCAGTTGTCGCACGACCTGCGACAGCGTCCCTGCCGGGAGCTTAGACGCTCAACCGGCGCAGGCGACGCGGGCCGTCAAAGGCAGTGGCTGTTCGCTCATCATTCCCCATCCTCGATACTCGATAGAGGTGTGCGCCAATCGATGCGTACCGGCGATCTGTGCCGATAAACACATAGCAAAATCTATATGGCAAAATATCTTGCGACAATCGATGTCATCGCGCTGAAAATTGTCGCGTGACTTCTGGCGCAGTTGATGTATGATTGTATCGTCCCCCAAGATTGTTGTCCAAGATTGCACACGCGCGTCTGGTCATCCGTTGGCGGGAGACAGACGCTTTTTATTTGGCCGAAGCGGAAGAGGACAGGCGACAGCAGGTAGACAACAGCAGGTAGACAACAGCAGGTAGACAACAGTAGGTAGACAACAGTAGATACATGACAGAGTAGGGAGATGGAGCAATGCACACAGAACCGACAGATGCTGGGGCCGCCGGAGGGGCCACCCTGGACGTCACGGCACGGACCCAGGCCGAACGGGTCAAGGCAAAAGAGCTAGGCGTGACCAGCGAAGAATATCAGAAAGCCATGGCAGAGGTGCGGCGGCGCATTGACGGCGACGAATTGCGCGGCGTGGTGGTCACCGGCGTGTCGTCGGGTATCGGCTATGCCACGGCAAAGGAGCTGGCTGCCTATGGCTATCGCGTCTTTGGCACGGTACGCAGCGCCGAGGACGCGGCGCGCGTGCGCGCCGAGCTGGGGTATGCGTTGTACCCGCTGATTATGGATGTGACGGACGCGGCAAGCATCCAAGCCGCGGTCAAAGAAGTGGGCGAGTTGATGGAGGGGGACTGTTTGGCCGGGCTGATCAACAACGCAGGGATTGCGGTGGCCGGGCCGCTGATGCATGTGGACTTGGCGGAGCTGCGCCGGCAGTTTGAGGTCAATGTGATGGGGATGATGGCGGTGACGCAGGCGTTTTTGCCGCTCTTGGGCGCGCGGGACGGTTTTCCTGAAAAGCCCGGACGCATCATCAATCTGGGGTCGGTGAGCGGGCATACGACCTATCCGTTCTTGGCCCCCTATGCGGCATCTAAACATGCGGTCGAGGCGCTGTCGGATGGGCTGCGCCGCGAGCTGATGCTCTATGGCATTGACGTGATCGTCATGGTTCTGGGCGCAGTACAGACCCCCATCTGGGAGAAGGCCGGCCAGCAGGCGCTGATCGAACGCTATGCCCATACCGACTATGCGTCGGGCGCGGCGCAGATGCATCAGATGACTAGCCGCCTCGGGCGTGATGGGATGCCCGTGGCGCGTGTGGCGCGCGCCATCCGCCTGGCGTTGGAGGCCTCGAACCCGAAGGCGCGCTATGTCATGGCCAACAATTGGTGGCTTGGCTGGTGGCTGCCGCGCCGGCTGCCCACCCGCTGGATGGACTGGGTGATCGCCAAACAACTGGGTCTGACGCGCAAAGCCCCAGCCGCGGAGGAGGATACGCCCCCGGACGATGTGAGCGGCGACGGGGAGGGATGACGCCGCCCGTTTTATTTTCTATCCAGCCTCTTTTTCTATTGAAAGACGTTTGCGGGGTTGTGGGGCGATGCAGTATGATTGGAACCCCCACCCCGCAACCTTTTGCATTCCAGAGGAACGCTCATGCCTGAAGAACCGCGCATCAAGGTGACTGAGAATGGCCCGTACTTCGTCACCGGCAACGTGCCGATCCGTGTGCAGATCATCGCCACGGATGCCGAGGGCGAACCGAACGCATGGATCGAGGGTGAAACACTTGAAGCCCCGGCGAGCTATCTGCTCTGCCGCTGTGGGAACTCTGGGAATAAGCCGTTCTGTGATGGGACGCATGCCAAGGTGCAGTTTGACGGCGCCGAAACCGCCAGCCGCGCCCCCTATGCCCAACAGGCGCAACTGATCGACGGGCCGGCCCTGGCCCTGAGCGATGCGCAGCCGCTGTGCGCCGCTGCCCGTTTCTGCCACCTCTATGGGACTGTGTGGCGGCAGGTGCGCCACACCGACGACCCGGCGGTGGCGGCGCAGTTCGTGCGCCAGGTGGGCGACTGCCCGTCGGGCAGGCTGGTGGCTTGGGACAAGCGGACCGGCCTGCCGCTCGAACCTGCCTTGCCCCAGTCGATCGGCTTGGTGCAGGACCCGACCAAGGGCGTGAGCGGGCCACTGTGGGTGCGCGGGGGCATCACGGTCGAGGCCGCCGACGGCACGGTGTATGAGGTGCGCAACCGTCAGACCCTATGCCGCTGTGGCGCGTCGCGCAATAAGCCGTTCTGTGACGGCAGCCATATCACCGTCGGGTTTCGAGACGGCCGTTAGCCGCCCTCGGTTGCGCCGCGGCGATATGTCCGGGGTTAGGTTCG
>QEUY01000547.1 GCA_003577365.1 Chloroflexota bacterium
TGGGGCGTGTCAACTCGGCGGCGCGCCCCAACGGGTCGCCAGCCGGCGCGCCGCTATATGCCGGCGGCCACGCTCAAGACGGTCGCCAGCCCCCAGCCGATCTCGGTGACACCCAACGCTTGAATAGAAGTTGCACGCCGGTAGGAGGAAAGCCCCCAGAGTGTGCGCAGCAAGATCAGCACAAAGATGCCCACGACCGCAAGCGGGAGTAAACCGGCCCAAACCATGGCGACGACGTCGAGCAGGGCGAACCCATGTGCGGCGATGACGGGCAGGGCTTGATAGGAGCGGCCCCGATCCATACGCAGTCGTGTGCGGATATAGAGCACCGAGGTGAGTGCGCGCGCCACCAATACGGCCCACAGCGCCAGCGCCGGCGCGACGGCCCAGCCGTCGATCAACGCAATACAACTGGCGATGGCGGCGAAGGCGATCGGTCCGGCCAGTTCGGCCTGCCAACTGCGGCTCTGGTTCTGTGCGTCTTGGATAAAAAAGACGACGCCAAAGGGCAGCGCCAAGGCCAGCGGCCATAACGGCTGCAACCCGGCGCGGCTTACGGCCACGCCAAGCCCCAGCGCGGCGATCAGTGCATAGAGCGCAGCAAACCGCAGCGCGATCTGCATGCGTTCACGCCGCCGCTGGCGCAAGCTGGTGTAGGCCACCTTGAGCGGCCCGCGCAGCAGAAAGGCGCCAAACGCGCCCAGCGCCAACCCCGCGCCGGCCCAGGTGGGCGCGACCAACAGCCCCAGCAGAATCGGCTCCAGGGTGAGACCCCAACTGCCATGCTCAACCGGCAGAGCGATGGTGCGGATGCGCGGGGGCGTGGCCTTGGTGGATGTGGGCGCAGCGCGCTTGGGGCGGCTCGCCGGCTTTGCGTCTGCCGGTTTTGCATCGCTCTGTTTTGCATTGCTCTGTTTTGTGCTGATCGCTCCGGGGGTGAGCGGTTTGGAGGTGGCTGGTTTTGCGTCAACTGGCTTCATCACGAGGTTACCCATCATCGCGAACAGAAGCGGCGCGCAGCTTGGAAAGCTGCCGCCGGCCGTCTACTATCGTTTTCCTGTATCGTTCCCATGTGCCGTACAACAGGCAGCGGCGGGCATATCGTCTGAGCGCGCCGCCCGATCAATCTTAGCAGGCATACCCCCGCCTGTCTAGCCGGGCGCGGCCTGGGGTGACGGGCGGCGCGGGGGCGCAGAACAGATTGGCTTGCGCGGCGGAATTGACAAAGGGCAGAGCGCAGGCTAGACTTTCCAATGGTGTGCCGGCCCGAATTTCGATGGCCCTCGGAGGCTCTTTCCGGATCATCCGGGGATCTCTCCAGACAAACTCTCTCCAGACAATGAGGAGCGCGCACCGCTGCATCGGTCTGGTGCGTGGGGTCTAGCTCCACAGCATCGTTTGCCCTTTGGCACACACAATAACGCGCCCATGGTGAACAGTTTTTCCAAAAAGTCCTCACGGTCGGAATCCCAGTATCCTGAGTTTGCCCCCTCTGGCCGCAGCGGCGCGCCCGCCATGCACTCGCTCGGCGCGATGCTGCGCGAGCGGCGCGAGGCCATGGGGGTGACGCTCGCCGAGGTCGAGGTTGCCACGCGCATCCGCCAGAAGTATCTCTCGGCGCTGGAGGCCGACGAGTGGCATCTGCTCCCCGGCGAGGTAGTGGGCCGGGGATTTTTGCGCAATTACGCCGACTATTTGGGGCTGGAGCCAAATGAGGTGATGGAACGGCGGCGCGCCGTCACCGATTCTAATCTCAACCAGGCGCTCTCCACGACCAGCGCAGGCGCGCCGCTGCCGCCCGAACGCGATGTCGACTATCGGCCCAAGGAAGTCGATCTGAAGGACGAGACCGACGACGTCGAGCAGGGCGAGATCCGGCTGACGCCGATCCTGGCGATTGTGGCGCTGGCCGCGCTGATCGCGTTGGGCTGGTGGGGCATCGGCGCGCTGGGTGCGCCGATCGCCGACCTGCTGGCCGGTTCGCAGACGCGTGTAGCGGGCCTCTTTGACCGCTCTCCAGCCGATGCGGATCAGCCTGCGGCGCAGGGGGATGAAGTGGCCGGCGGCCTGGGCGTCGTCAACGAGCAAAACACGACCGCCGAGCCGCCCGCCGCCGGTGGGGCTGCCGTGACCCAGATGCCGGGCGGCGTGACGAACACGCTGCCCGCGGTGGTGACCCCTGGCACGATCGTTTTGGGCGGGGCCGGGACGGAAGGAAATGGGGCCGCGCCGCCTGCCGCCGAACAGCCCGGGAGTGAGGCTCCCCCGCCGGCGGGCAGTGAAGCGGCGACCGGCGAGCAGCCCGCAGGCCAGCCCGCGGCGCTTTTGGTTCCAACCAACACGCCGGAGGCTGCGCCGGTCGCGCCTGCCGAGCCGATCTCACAGACAGAGCCGATCACACAGACCGCGGCACCGGAGCTGCCCACGGCCACGCCGGAGCCGCCCACCCCTGAACCGCCGACGCCGACACCCGAGGCGCTGCCTACCGAGACGCCGACGCCGGAGCCGCCGCCTGCGCCTGTAGCCGCCGCCCCCTGTGCCGACGGCCGCGCCGTGATCGCGGGGCCGGGCGCGGGGCAGGCCGTCAGCGGCGTGGTGGGGGTGACGGGCACGGCCCAGCATGAATCGTTCCAGTACTACAAGCTGGAATATGCGCCGGGCGCGTGGGCGGCAGGGGGCTATGTCTATTTCGACGGCAGCAACAGCCAGGTGATCGGCGGGCTGTTGGGGAATTTGGACTCCAGCGTGCTGCCCAACGGCGACTATACCATCCGCCTGACGGTGGTGGACCAGACCGGCAACTTCCCGCCGCCCTGTGATGTCGCCATTGTGGTGCAAAATTGATCGTAGCTCAGAATGAGCCGTATTCTGGGTCAAACAGAAACGGGAGCCTAAGCGCAGGCTCCCGTTTTCGATTGGCAGCGTTATCGCCGGACATATCTGGATAGCGTGTAGAGGATAGCGTGTAGACCGGCATCTAGACCGTTGGGGTCTTGCTGGGGACCTTCGGGGCCTCGGGCGCGAGCGCCTGCTCGATAGGGATCGCCTCGATTTCACCTTCGGCGTTCTTTTGCAGCCGGTAGAGCTGGGTCGCCCGGTCGGTCATCATGACGCCGTGCAGATGGTCGATCTCATGTTGGAAGATGCGCGCCAGCCAGTCATAGACCTTGTAGCGCACTTCTTTGCCATGCCGGTCTTGGGCGCGCACCAGCACATAGGTGGCGCGCGCCACATCGGCGGCCAGGCCAGGCAGGCTCAGACAGCCTTCTTGGGCGACCTCGCTGCCTTTGCTCTTGATGATCTCCGGGTTGATCAACTCGAAGACAGTCAGCGTCTCTTCCGGCTTCTCGTCGTCTAGCGGGTATTCGATCACGGCGATGCGCCGCCCGACGCCGACCTGCGGCGCGGCCAGCCCCACGCCGGGCGCAACGCGCATGGTCTCGACCATGTCGTCCAAGAGCCGGTGGAGTTCGGGGCCAAAGTCGCGCACCCGCGCGGCCGGCTGATAGAGAACGGCGTCGTCTTGGTCGCCCGCGGCGACAATCCTCAACACACTCATGCTGGGCTGCCCACTCTCCCATCCCTGTGCCGCTTGCGCGCGGCGCTCATTC
>QEUY01000548.1 GCA_003577365.1 Chloroflexota bacterium
GGGCTGGGCGGCCACTGCATCCCCATCGACCCGCACTATCTCTCTTGGAAGCTGCGCGCCCTGGAATACAACGCCCGCTTTATCCAGCTCGCCAGCGAGATCAACACCGAGATGCCGCGCTATTGGGCGCAGGTGGTGCAGGATGCGCTCAACGAGCAGGGCAAGGCCATCAAGGGCAGCCGCATCCTGATCCTCGGCGTGGCCTATAAAAAGAACGTCAGCGACCTGCGCGAATCGCCGGCGCTGGACATCATGCACCTGCTGGAGGTCAAGGGCGCGCAGGTCGAATATCACGACCCGCATATCCCCGCCTTCGAGCATGAGGGGATGCGCTGCACCGCGGTGACCGATCTCGACACCGCGCTGGCGGCCGCCGACTGTGTGGTGATCGTCACCGACCACGCCTCCTACGATTGGGGCAAGATCAAAGCGGCGGCGCGCCTGCTGGTGGATACCCGCCACGTCGTGCAACAGCTCGAGCCGCCTGCATAGCGGCAGACGGGCCGAGAGCACAAGGCGATATTATCTACAAGGCTCTATGAAGAAACGAACCGGAGACCGTCGAGGAGACGCCGCTATCGACCCGCATCCACAGAACATGAGGCCCCCCACAAGGGCCGCCACAGGGATCGCAACGAAGCCATGACGCTCATTCATCGCATCCGGATCATCGCGGCACTGGCCTGGCTGTGGATCGGCGTGGGCCTGAACTGGGCCGCGCCGCTGGCCGCGCAGACCGCGACCCCGCGCGGCCCAAGCAGCACGGTCATCGCACAGCCCGACGCCGAGGGCAGCTATCACCTGCCCTTTGCCTGGCAGGGGGATGCGACCGTGGCGGCGGCAGCCTTGGCGACCACTGCGCCGCCGCTACAGGCGCGCCCCATCGCCGGCGACTTCACCATCTCCTATGTGCCCACCCAAGAGGGCGACCTTCTGCGCGTGCTGCCCGCCGCCAACGACGTGCCGGGCACGCTGCAGATCGTCTGGCGGCTGGATACAACCAGCACACAGCCGCCGCTGCCTGCCGGCGCCACGGTCACCTTGGCGCTGGCCGCCCGGCTCTATTCCCCCACCGGCACGGCGCACGCCATCATTGGCGATGACCGCGGCAGCAGCAGCGCGCGCTTGGATGCCCTCACCTGGACCGAGGTCGCGGTCAGCCGCGCCATCCCCGCCGATGCCGGCGAGGTCTGGATCGGGGTCGAATGGCGCGACGCGCCGCGCAATGGCTGGCTCGAGCTGCGCGATCTGCGCGTCGCCTTTGTCGACGCCGCGACGCAGCCCGCCTTGGCCCCCACCGACACGCCCACGCCGCCCGTCACCGCCACACCCGCGCCGCCCACCTTTACGCCGGCCCCCACCGCGCCGGCTGCGCTGGCGACACCCACGCCGCTGGCAACGCCCACGCCCGACTATATCGTCGTCACCGCCACGCCGACGCCAGTCGACGTCTTTGAGGAAGCCACGCGCGTCGTCATGGCGACCGAATGGGCGCGGGTGTTGGGAACGGCTACGGCCACGCCCGACAACCTGGCGACGCCCACCTTTACGCCCAGCCCGATCGTCGTCACCGAGACGCCCACGCCGGGCAATGCCGCCACAGCCACCCGGATGGCGCTCTATGCCACGGCGGTAGCCGCCACCACCGGCACACCCACCCCGCTGCCCGAAGGGGCCATCGTCCTCGTCGCCACCGCCACGCCCGCAGCACAGGCTAAGGCGCAGGGCGGCCAGACAGGTCAGACCGGCCAAGCCACACGCACGCCGACGCCGATCTTCGTCCTGCTTGACGACGTGCCCACGCCGGTGGTGCAGGCGACGCCGGCGCTGCCGCCGGCGTTGATCGGCAAAATCCTGTTTCTGTCGGACTATCGCGGCAACCCGCGCCAGCCCACCGCCATGGTGATCGACCCCGACGGCAGCGGCGTGGGCATCATGACCAGCAACGTCTTTTATACGCGCGCCGCCGAGCGCGACAGCTATTCCGCCGACAAACGCTTTCACGTCTATGCGCTGCGCGAGGGTGGCGGCGAAGCGCACAACGCCGGGCGCATCCAGCTTTTCTACGACGACGCCCATTACCAGAGCACACGCCACCAGTTGACCTATTTTGGCGGGGGCACGGCCTGGGCGCCGGCCTGGTCGCCGGCGCGCGATGTCATCGCCTTTGTTTCCAGCGAGAGCGGCAACGACGAGATCTGGCTGGTGCAGCCCAACGGCTGGCCCGCGGCCCAGGCCACGCAAAACGAATGGGAATGGGACCACCACCCCAGCTTCTCGCCCGACGGCAGCCAGATCGTCTTTTCGTCCAACCGTGTCACCGGTCAGCGCCAACTCTGGATCATGGACAGCGACGGCAGCAACCCGCGCCAACTGACCAATCTGCCCTTTGAGGCGTGGGACCCGGTGTGGGTCAAGTATCCGGACTCCTAACATGGACATGCAAGACCTAATCGACGCCAACAACCGCCTGGAAGGCGCGCCGCCGCAAGCGATCTTGGCCTGGGCGTGGGAGAACTTGGCCCCAGATGTGGCCGCGACCTCCTCCTTCCAGACCCAGAGCCTGCCGCTGCTGCACATGATCGCGGCTACGACGCCCGACCTGCCAGTCTATTTCCTCGACACCGGCTTTCACTTCCCCGAAACGCTGGCCTTTCGCGATGAACTGATGGCGCGCTTTGGCGTGCGCGTGATCACGCTGCAGCCGCTGATGGGCCATAGCGGGTTCAAACGCCAGCACGGCGAACTCTATCGCACCAACCCCGACCTTTGCTGCCATCTCAACAAGGTCGAGCCGTGGCAGCAGGTCAAACAGGGGCTGCGGGGCTGGATCTCCGGCATCCGCCGCGACCAGACCGAACAGCGGCGCGATACGCCTATCCTCACACGCCAGAGCAACGGGCAGATCAAGGTCTGCCCGCTGGCTACCTGGGGCGAGGCCGACGTCTGGCGCTATATCCACCGCCACGACCTGCCCGTCCACCCGCTGTTGAGCCAGGGCTATCTGAGCATCGGCTGCGCGCCCTGCACGCGGCCGGTGACGGCGGGCGAAGACAGCCGGGCCGGGCGCTGGGCAGGCACAGCCAAGACCGAATGCGGGCTGCACCTTGAGCCGCCCACCTCATCGTAAAGCAGCCGGCTGCTCCTGAAAGGCCCAAACCTCCCTATGCCGACCCCATCCACCATCCTTGTCACCGGCGGCTGCGGCTATCTGGGTTCGCAGCTGATTCGCGACCTGGCGGCCTGGCTGCCGCCGCGCAGCAGCGTGCGCGTGCTCGACAACCTGCAGACCGGCCAGATCCGCGCCCTGATGGACCTGCCCGGCGGCGTCGCCTATGAATGGATCGAAGGCGACATCCTCGACCCCAGCATCCTGCGGCTGGCGCTGCGCGGCTGCGACGCCGTCGTGCATCTGGCAGGGCTGGTACGCACGCCGCTGAGCTTTGACCATCCGGCCTGGCTGGGGCAGATCAACCACTGGGGCACGGCGCAGTTGGTGGAGGCCTGTCTCGCCACCGGCGTGGCGCGGCTGGTCTTCACCAGCACCTCCGCCGTCTATGGCGCGGGCGGGCCGCACGATGAAGGCAGCCTCTGCCGCCCCACC
>QEUY01000549.1 GCA_003577365.1 Chloroflexota bacterium
GCATGACGGCGCGCACGGCGGCGCAATCCTGCCCGATTCGCCGCGCTGGCTGTGACACACGGATGCGTCACCGGCATCGCCTTTGGGTGGCACTGGGGAGAGACTCAACCAATGCGATAGAGGTACGCCGCGCTGCCGTTCCGCAGAAAAAGCGATGGGGGCGCGCAGACCTGCGCGCCCCCATCGCACGGCCCTGGCTATGGTCGTGTTATGGTTGGGGGAGGCAAATGCTGCCGATATACTCCGACTCCCCCATGCCTGCATCAAAGTCAAACGTGCCGCTGGCGCGCAGCGCGCCGGTCGCGCCCGCCAATTCACCTGTGCCGCCAGCGATGACCTGGAGGTCGATGATATCGCCGCCGGGGTTGCGGAACGCCCCTGCATTCTTAATGATCAGGTCGCCCGTCTTGCCCATCACTTTGGCATGGATCGTGCTGTCGGAAGTAAACAGCACCACGTTGGTGGTCGGGGTGTCGGCGGTTGGGATCAGGCTGGTGGCTGTCCCCTCAAAGTCGCCTTTGACCATACCGCGGTATTCGCCTGCGATACACAGCCCCACGGGCGATTGGCAGTTTTCCGAGACGGCCCACTCGACATAGCGACCGCTCACAGCCTCGCACGACGATGCAGCGTTGGCGTTTGCCGTCGCTGCCAGCCAGGCCAGCGCCGCCAAGGCTGCCGGCGCTGCCGCCTTGACCAATCGGCTTCGAAATGTATGCAGAGTGCTGGACATTTTGGTTCTCCTTGTGTGGAATTTCTTCGGCCCACTCGATTCACGCTGTCATCCTGCCCAGATGCCATCTTGCTGACATCCTGCTAAATAGTCATCGCACGGCGTGTTTTGTTACACCCTGAGCGCCGCTGTTTTGCGCGCCTGGTCTCAGCCGCGCTCAAATTACAGAAGCCCTAACGACCCGTTCCCGTTGACATGGCGCTTGACCTGGCATATGCTGCGCAATAGACAGAGATCCCCATTCTGGCTGTAGCCCCGCGCATGGGTTGTATCTGGAGTTGGCGGAGGAATAAACCTTGCTCACAAGCGAGACGGAGTTGATCGCCGCGCTGCGCCGGCGAGACGAGGCCGCGTTTATGCTCTTAGTCGAGAGGTATCACAACCAGATGGTGCGGTTGGCGCGCAGCATTGTCGGCGATAGCGCCGTGGCCGAAGAGGTGGCCCAAGAGGCTTGGGTCGGGGTGTTGCGCGGCGTGGCACGTTTTGAGGGCCGTTCCTCACTCCAGACCTGGATCTTTACGATCCTCACCAATTGCGCGCGCACGCGCGCCGTGCGCGAACAGCGCACATGGCCCTTTGCCGACTGGTTTGGCGACGAGGAGGAACCGGAACCGAGCGTAGACCCCGCGCGCTTTCAGAGCGGAGGCCGCTGGCAGGGGCACTGGCTGTACGCGCCGGTCTCCTGGCGCACGATCCCCGAAGAGCATCTGCTGGCCCAAGAGACACTGGCCCTCATCCAGCAGGCGATCGACGCTCTCCCCCTTGCCCAGCGCACGGTCATCCAACTGCGCGATGTCGAGGGGTTGAGCGCGGCGGAAGTCTGTAACATTTTGCAGATCGGCGAGTCCAATCAAAGAGTGTTGCTCCATCGCGCTCGAGCCAAGGTCCAACGCATGTTGGCACACTACTTGGGCCAAGAATCACCTGGATAAAGGACGGCATGAACAACGAGATCGCCGACGAACTGACCTGCCAAGAGCTGGTGGAACTGGTCACCGACTATTTGGAAAATGCGCTGCCCGCGGCGGCGCGCGCCCGCTTCGAGGCCCACTTGGCCGGCTGTGACGGCTGCGCCACCTATCTAGATCAAGCACGTCTGGCGATCCGGCTCATCGGGCGGCTGACCGAAGAATCGCTCTCGCCATCGGCGCGCGACCAACTGTTACGGGTCTTTCACGACTGGAAACAGGAGCCGGACGCAGGATAAGGCGCGTTCCGACAGGACAGAACAAACCAAAATCAAACGAAAAACAGAGGTCGGGCTGGCGTCGCCAGCCCGACCTCTTGACATCTACTTTGACATCTACTTAGCCAGCCGCCTTATACGTAGGCGCAGATGGCCGCCGGCTCTTGACTGTAGCCGTTACTTAACATCCTTGCTGAGCCATGGCAAGAGCAGATTCCAGAAGGTGGTCGGCTCGGCGAAACAGGCCTTCGAAGCGTCGAACTCCAGGCTGCCGATGGTGATATTGCCATACTGGTCCTTGATCTCGACGCGTACGGTGTGCGTGTTATCTTCCGCGCACAGATAGGTGTGGCTGGCTATCTCCGTGGCCGATGTCACATACGGGCTGCCATCGCCAAAGTCCCAGCGATAGGAGACGGCTTCAACCGGCTCCGGCGTCACCGCCGCGGCAGTCGCCGGCTGTAGCTCCGCCATGAAGATCACCGTGGCGGAGGCCGTCACAGGCTTGGTGCTGATCACCGCTTGGCCCGGCTCCGCCCACGTCCAGGCCAGAAGATGCTCGAGCAGCTCGGCGCGCGTCGTCGGCGTGATGCCAAAGGTCGGATTCGGGATCTCGCTCATTCCCTCCAGCCCAAAGGTGGTGTAGGCGCTGCGTCCGCGATAGGTGATGCCAGGGCGCTCCAGCGATGGCTGGTCGCGATTGACCAGGCCGACCGTGCCGTCCTCCAGGTTATAGGGGCCAAGGTAGCTCAGGAAGGGGACGCTGGTCAGGTTGTCGGTGCCGCCGGGCACGGGGTCCGGGTCCTGACCGCCGTTCTGCCACTCGTTGTCCACCTCGTCCATATAGGCCTGGTTGGGCTGCGCTTCCATCTCGATCTGGCCGCGCACCTCGCCGCCGGGGTTGGTCGTGGTATGCACGTTGACATAGGTGCCGCCGGTCAACAACTGGGTTACCTCGGCGGGGGTCAGGTCGGAGATCACCCCGCTGAAGGTCAGCGTGTCGGTGACGACCTGGGGCAACGAGACGCCCGCTGTGATGGGCCGGATCACCGGGCCGGGGACGCCCGGCGCGCCCGCATGGATATGCGCGTTGGTGACCGTGATGGGTACGGTCGAGGTGTTCTCGACCGTGACCTCAAACTCCAAGCGGTTCACGCCAGCATGGTAGGCCATGCTGAATGCGCCGCTCAGGTCGGTGGCGACGGGGGGGACCTCATCATCGCCCGACAGTTCGCCCGACGCAAGATAGAGCATTTCGCGCGTCAGGTCCACCGCGAGATCCTTGAAGAACTCCGGCGCGCTGCCCGGCGGCAGTACAAGCGCCGTCGGGGTCTCCTCGTCGGTCAGGCTGTCCTGGATATAGTTGGCGCCTAGCCGGTAGACATAGAAGACGCTGGTCGTGTCGTCGGTTTCGGCGTTGTTCAGGGCCGCGGCCAGGTCTTGGCCCATGGCGATCAGCGAGCCGCCGCTGTTGAGATACTCCACCAGCCGATCCTGGTCCTCTTGGGTCAGGCCGGTGGGGATGCTGAAGGTCCCGTTGGGGTAGTAGTTATCGCCCGTAAAGAAGATCACGGCGCGATAGGCCAGCAGGGTGGCCGCATCCGGGATGGTCGTGGCGTTGCCGGCGCGGTCGCCGGTGTCGACGACGGCGTAGGTCAGCCCCAGTTCATCCAGCGCCTCGG
>QEUY01000550.1 GCA_003577365.1 Chloroflexota bacterium
CCACCACTGGCAGGCCATGTACAAACATGCCTTCTATCGCGGCGGCCCGCTGCTCACCAGCGCGCTCTCCGGCGTGGACCAGGCGCTGTGGGACCTGGCGGGCAAGGCCGCCGGGCTACCCGTCTATAAGCTGCTCGGCGGCCCGCTGCGCGACCGCATCCGCGTCTATGCCCATGCGCGCGGCGACACGCCCGACGCCTTGGCCGAGCATGGGCGCAGCCTTGTCGCCCAGGGCTTTACCGCGCTCAAGACCGTGATGCGAGGCGGTCCGCGCCCGCCGCGCATCGTCGAGACGCCCGCCTGGATCGGCGCGATGGAAGCGCGCATGGCTGCCCTGCGTGCCGCCGTGGGCGACGACATCGACATCGGCGTCGACTTCCACGGCGCCATCAGTCCGCAGACCGCCATGCTGCTGATCAAGGCGCTCGAACCGTACCAGCCGATGTTTTACGAAGAAGTGGTGCAGTGCCAAAACGTGGAGGTGATGGCCGACATCGCGCGCAAGACCCATATCCCGCTTGCGACGGGCGAGCGCATCTACACCAAGTGGGGCTTCCGCGAGATCCTTGAAAAGCGCGCGGCCTCGATCCTTCAGCCCGACCTCTCGCATGCGGGCGGCATCAGCGAGGCGCGCCTCATCGCCGGGCAAGCCGAAGCCTACTACGCCGCCATCGCGCCCCACTGCCCGCTCGGCCCGGTCTCGCTGGCTGCCTGTCTGCAGCTCGACGCCGCCATTCCCAACTTCCTGTGCCAAGAACAAGTCACGTTGGGCGAAGGCTATCTCAAAATGCCCTTTGTCGTGCAAGACGGCTATATTCCCCTGCCCACAGGCCCCGGCCTGGGCATCGAACTGGACGACGACGCCATCGCCCAGCGCATCGGTATGCCCGCAGTCCACCCTGGCCTCTACGACGCCGACGGCGCGGCGATTGACCATTAGACCGTAAGAATCTGCTTTCCGCTAGGATTTGCAGATCAAACCAAATATGATAGGATGACTCCGCAGCAACTGGTCAGACCATCTACCGTCTTTTTCCCTGCCGGGGCGCTACGATTCCCGTTCACTTGCGGGCGATCCATGTCCGGCTCCAGCGTCCCGGCCTTGTCTGTAGCTGTCCTCGAATGCAGTTCGTCAATCCACTGTCAATTCACTACAGAACCGAAACCTAGGAGGAACGATGTCCAACCCGAAACATCTCTCGCGCCGCGATTTCCTGCGCACCGCCTCGTTCAGCGCCGTGGGCTTGGCTCTGGCGGCCTGTGCAGCGCCGGGCGCTGCGCCTGCCGCCGACACCGGCGCCGCGGGCGAAGCGGCCCCGTCGGGCGAGAAAGTGACTGTGCGCTTCCACTCGCGCATCGGCCAGCAGGAAGACACCCTCTATGACATGCAGATGCCCAAGTTCATGGAGGAATACCCCAACATCGAGATCGTCCGCGAGAACTTCCCCGGCGAAGAATACGCCACCAAGATCTCGACCATGTTGGCCGGCGGCACGCTCGGCGATGCGATCTGGACCGCGCTCGGCGGCGCCAAAATCTACTTCGCCTGGGCGCAGAACCAGATCGCGCCCATCGACGACCTGGTCGCGGCGCAGAATGTCGACCTGAGCCAGTGGTATGAGGGCTGCATCAACGCCATCACCATGGAAGGCAACCTGCTGGGCCTTCCCTTCAAGGCCCACCCCGGCCTCGCCATCGTCTATTACAACCAGACGGCCTTCGAAGACGCCGGCGTCGACGTGCCCACCGCCGAATGGACCATCGACGACCAGGTGGAGAAGGCCAAGGCGCTGACCAAGACCGAAGGCGACCGCACCACCCAGTTCGGCTATCTGCCCGGCATCGGCAGCACCTGGAAGACGCTGGTCACGCTCACCCGCTCCTTCGGCGGCCAGTTGATCAGCGAAGACGGCACCCAGTTCCTGATCATGGAAGACGCCGGTCGCCAGTCGATGCAATATCTGTACGACCTCTTCCAGACCCACAAGGTTGCGCCCACACCCGAGCAGATGGTCGGGTCGGGCAACGACATGTGGATCAGCGGCACTTTGGGCATGATCCAGGGCGGCACGTCGGTCTCGGTCACCGGCAGCGCCATCGGCGACAAGTTCGAGTGGATGGTCGTGCCCAACGCCATCGGGCCGGGCGGCGTGGGCGGCTCCGACTTCGAGGTCGATGCCTACAGCGTCACCACCACCAGCAAACACCCCAACGAAGCCTTCCAGTGGGTGCAATATCTGTGCAGCAAGGACAGCGGCATCCAGCTCGGCCTGATCGGCGGCACCGTCGGCGGTCGCCCGGATGTCTACGGCGCCGAGGAACTGCTCAAGTTCCCCTTCCGCGTCGTCTTCAAGGATGTCATGGACAATGCCATGGCCAGCCGCGTCACCGCCAACTGGCGGCAGGACGAAGCCGAGACCACCATCCAGCAGCTCACCCAGCCGCTGTGGGCCGGCGAGGCGCAGCCTGACGAGGCCTTCCTCGAAAGCCTGCGCGCCCAGATCCAAGACATTATGGACAAGCCGCGCCCGTAAGACCACGGCGGCCTGTCCCGGCGGGTGGCTGTCGCGCGATAGCCACCCGCGCTTCATTTCCCCCCTTAATGTTCGTACTAGATGCTCATTAGATGATCGTACATGTTTGTCCCCCCGGTTCCCACACCGGGTCTGGCCTGGAGGGATGCTGAGAGGAACGCAGTATGCAAAAATCATGGATGGGGTCGCCCCTCCAGCGCCGCGAAGCGTTGGAAGGCTATCTGTGGATCTCCCCCTGGATCATCGGCTTTCTGGTCTTTTCGCTGGGGCCGATCATCGCGTCTTTGTATCTAAGCTTTACCGAATATAAGATCGCAGGCAGCCCCAAATGGATCGGCCTGGCCAACTATACCCAGGCCTTGTTCAACGACAAGCTCTTCTGGCCGTCGCTGAGCCGCACCACCTATTACACGGTCGCCACCGTCATCTTGGGCGTGCTCTTGTCGCTGCTGGCGGCCATGCTGCTCAACCAGGAAATCCGCGGACGGGCCGTCTTTCGCGCCCTCTACTATCTGCCGTCGCTGACCCCGGTGGTCGCCATGGCGATCCTCTGGACCTGGCTGCTCCAGCCGCAGATCGGCCTCGTCAACTATCTGTTGGGTGAGGTGGGGATCAAAGGGCCGGGCTGGCTCACCAGCCGCTCCTGGGCCATTCCCTCGCTGATCATGATCTCGCTCTGGTCAAGCATCGGCGGCGGGCGCATGATCATCTTTCTGGCGGGCTTGCAGGGCGTGCCCAAAGAACTGCATGAATCGGCGCAGATCGACGGGGCCAACGCCGTGCAGCGATTCTGGAATGTCACCCTGCCTATGATCTCGCCGGTGATCTTGTTCAACTTGATCTTGGGGATCATCGGAGCCTTTGGCGTCTTTTCGCTGGCCTATGTCGCCACCGACGGCGGCCCCAGCTACGCCACCTGGTTCTATATGCTCCACCTCTACTACAACGCCTTTAGCTATTTCCAAATGGGCTATGCGTCGGCGCTGGCATGGATCTTCTTCCTGATCATCTTTGTCCTGTCGTATTTGCAGATCAAGCTGTCGAATCGCTGGGTCTATTACGAGTTC
>QEUY01000551.1 GCA_003577365.1 Chloroflexota bacterium
CCGAAAGGCGCAGCGCGCCCAATCCACTACTGTGTCTCTTGGATATACCAATCTTCCTGGTTCCAGCCGATGCCCAACACGGTCGGCTCGATGCCCTGAATGCGCTTGTTCTGGCCGCTCCAGGCCTTGGAATAGTAGAGGAAGACATAGGGCGACTCTTCGGCGATGATGCGCTGCACTTCCTGATACTTCTCTTTGCGCACCGCGGTATCGTAGGTCTGGCCGCCTTCCCTGAAGAGTTGCTCCACCTGGTCGTTGTCATAGCCGACCGAGTTCAGGTCATAGCTGGGGTTATCCTTGTCCAACTCCCAGATGGTGTACATGATGTGCGGCTCAATGGTGGCGCGCCAGCCGCCGATGAACATATCCCAGTCCACCTCCGCCGCCGAGGTCGCTTCGAGGAAGCTGGCCCATTCCAGCGCCTGAATCTCCACATTGACGCCGACCTCACTCAGTTGGTCTTGCACCACAGTGGCGATCAGCTCGCGAATCTTGTTGGTGTTCGGGCCATAGATCAGCTTGAGCGTCAACTGCTGGCCGTCGGCGTCGAGCATCTTGCCGTCCTGGAAGGTGTACCCGGCCTCCTCAAAGGCGGCGATGGCCTTGTCCGGGTCATAGTCATAGCAGGGCACATCTGGGTTGTAGACCCACGACGTTTCGGGGAAGACCGAACAGAGCCGCTTGGCCTGGCCGAGCATCACCTCGTCGGTCAGCAGGTCCTTGTCGATGGCGTAGTTGATGGCGTGGCGGACGTTGATGTCCTGGGTGGGTGCGCCCTCGGTGCGCATGTTGAGGCCGATATAGGTCCACGATGCCGCCGCAGGCCACCACTCATAGACATTGATGTTGGGCAGGTTGCGCGCTTCCTCCAACTGTTCGGGCAGAATCGTGCCGGTGTCGGTCTCGCCATTCTTCATCTTCTGATAGCCCACGTCGGTGTCGGGCACGATCTCGATCACATAGCGGTCGAAGTTGGGCCGCCCGTGATACCAGTAGTTCTCGTTGGCCTCGAAGATCACATACTGGTCGCGCTTCCATTCCACCAACTTATAGGGGCCGGAGACGACCGAGGGGCTGTTGATCTCCGGGTTCTTCTCCGGGTCTTTCCAGTCCAGGTTTTCCCAAATATGCTTGGGCAGCGGAGTGATCAGCCCGGACATCTGGCCCAAGGCTGGAGCATAGACCTCCTTGATGACGACCTGAATCGTATAGTCGTCCAGCGCTTCATAGGAGGCGATGAAATCCAACTGCGACAGATAGGGGAACTCGTTCTCCGGTTTGGTTGCCTGGTCATAGGCGTACTTGAAGTCCTGGGCAGTCAGCGGTTCGCCGTCGCTCCACTTCATACCCTGGCGCAGGTTGAAAGTAAAGGTCAACCCGTCGTCAGAGATGGTGTAGCTCTCCGCCATGTTGGGGATGTACTCCAGCGTCTTCTCGTCCAGCCGCAGCAGCGCCCCGGTGTAGACCATCGCCTGATAGCCGCTGGAGGCGGTATCGGTGGTCAGATAGGGGTGGAAGCTGACGGCATCGGAGGTGGAGACGTCGCGATATTCGCCGCCATAGTGGGTACGCGGCGAGGCGACCTCTTCGTCGCTGGTGACAGTGACGCCCTTGACTTCGACCGATTGGGCAGCCTGCGACTGGTCAACCGCAGGGGCTTCGGCGGCGGCTTCTTCCGCCGCCGGGGTCTCGGTCGCGGCGGCTTCCTCGGCGCCCGTGGCAGGCGCTTCGGCGGCAGGGGCTTCGGCTCCGGTTCCGGCGGGCGCAGGCGCGCTGCACGCCGCCGCCACCAGCGCGACCAGCATCAGCAGCGTCACCCACAGCGACCGAGATCGGTGGATATGTGTCTGCATGACCAACTCTCCTTCCACTCTCTGCTACGGCATCGGTTGGAACAGTGCGAAGTTTTTTTTCGGGTGGACTTGGGCCTGTTATAGCATACTCTCGCCAAGGGGCAAAGTAGCTGAATTCCATTGGTTCATCACCTGCCAGAACGCGCTAAGCTACCTGGCAGGTGATGAACCCCTGTTGTATGCTCCCCAAGCAAGATAAAGCCAACGTGAAGTGTATCTAAAACGGGGCTAAAAACTAAACCGGCTGCACCGGCAGCGCCTGCCCCGCCGCACGCGCGGCAGAGACGCCGGCCTGCCCCTTGGTATACAGGTGGCACGCCGCCCAGTGGCCCTCGGCCTTTTGCTCCAGCGGCGGCTCCACTTCTTTGCAGATATCCATCACAAAGGGGCAGCGGGGATGGAAGCGGCAGCCGCTCGGCGGGTTCACCGGCGACGGCACTTCCCCGGTCAAGGTGATGCGCTGGCGCTGGCGGCGCGGGTCGGGGATGGGGATCGCCGAGAGCAGCGCCTGGGTATAGGGGTGGAGCGGGTTGGCGTACAGCTCCGAGCGTTTGGTCACCTCGACCAGCTTGCCCAGATACATCACGCCGACGCGGTCGCTGATATGTTCGACCACGCTCAGGTCATGCGCTACAAAGAGGTAGGTAAAGCCAAACTCGGCCTGCAGGCTGCGCAGCAGGTTGAGGATCTGCGACTGGATCGACACGTCCAGCGCCGAGACCGGCTCGTCCAGCACGATAAAGCGCGGGCTGAGCGCCAGGGCGCGCGCAATGCCGATGCGCTGGCGCTGCCCGCCCGAAAACTCATGCGGGTAGCGGTGGGCGTGATAGGGGTTCAGCCCCACCTTGTCCAGCATCGCTTGCACGACGCTGCTGCGCTGCTTGGCGTCGCGCATGCCGTGGATATACAACCCCTCGGCGATGATATCGCCCACCGGCATACGCGGGTCGAGCGAGGAATAGGGGTCTTGGAAGATGATCTGCATGTTGCGGCGCAGCGCCTTGAGGTCACGGCCGCGCTTGGACAACACATCTTCGCCGTCGAAAAAGACCGAGCCGCCTGTGGCCTTTTGCAGCTTCAGGATGGTGCGCGCCACCGTAGTCTTGCCACAGCCCGACTCGCCCACCAAGCCGAAGGTCTCGCCCTCGCGGATCGAGAAGCTCACCCCGTCCACCGCCTTGACTTGGGCGACGACGCGCTGCAACAGACCGGCGCGGATGGGGAAGTAGGTACGCAGGTCCTCGACCGTCAGCAGATCGCGTGTGGAAACGTCAACCGGGATCGCCATGCCTACTGCCCTTCCGTTCCGGCTACGACGGTCTCATCGGCCACCTTCGCCCCGTCGACAAAGACTTCGTCGCCCGCAAAACGCCAGTCGGTACGCTTCACCCCGGCCCACAGGTGGGCGGTTTGCGGGTCGCGCATAAAACAGCGCACCTTGTGGTTGGGTTCGACCTCAAGCAAGACGGGGTCGCGCGCTACGCAGACATCTTTGGCATAGGGGCAGCGGGGCGCAAATTTACAGCCCGGCGGCAGTTCGATCAGATTGGGCACAGAGCCGGGGATGACGGCCAAGGACTCTTGCACATCGCCCAGCACGGGAATGGCGGCCAGCAGCCCTTCGGTGTAGGGATGCAGCGGCTCGTCGAAGAGCGTGAGCACGTCGGCATATTCGACAATCTGCCCGGCATACATCACCGCCACCGAATCGCACATCTCGGCGATCACGCCCATGTCATGCGTGATCA
>QEUY01000552.1 GCA_003577365.1 Chloroflexota bacterium
GTCCAGGTCGGCGGCAGCGCCACGCTCAACGCCATCCACAGCGGCAGCGTCGGCACGGAGCGGATAAACTCGATCATGCGCTGGATCACCACATCGGTCGTGCCCCCGTAATAGCCGGAGATGCCGCCCACCACCACCCCGATCACAAAGCTGATGGCGATGCCCAACAGCCCTACCGAAAGTGAGATGCGCCCGCCGTAGATGATGCGCGACAGCAGATCACGCCCCATGGTGTCGGCGCCAAACAGAAAGACCGTTCCCTCCGCCCCCTCCTGCACGCCAAAGAGATGGCGGTTGCCCTCCAACAGCCCCCACATCTTATAGGGGTCGCCCTTGACAAAGAAATGAATGGGGAACTTCTGCGTCGGGTCGATTTCGTAGGTTGTGGCAAAGGTGTTGGGGTCCAGTTCCGCCGTATAGCCGTAGACAAAGGGGCGCAGTTGAAACTGGCCGTCGTCGATAAAACGGATGCGCTGCGGCGGCGCCAGGGTCATATCGACGTCATAGCGCGCCGGGTCATAGGGCGCAACAAACTCGGCAAAGATGATGGTCAGATAGAGCAGCACCAGGATCACCAGCGAGAGCACCGCAACCCGGTGGCTCATAAAACGCCAGCGAAACAACTGGCCCGGCGTCGCCAAAGCCATCTTGTCTTCGGCGGCGCGCGTCGCATCCATAGGCCGGATCACGTTGTCGGCAACTGCCATGCGAGTGTACCCTTTCTAGACCGCGCCGCGGATGCGCGGATCCAGCCACGCCAAAATGACGTCGGAAAGCAGCGTGCCGATCACCGTCAACACGCTCAGGATCAGCACAATGCTTCCGGCCAGAAACATGTCTTGGCTGATCAACGCCCCCACAAAGAGCGGGGCGATGGTGGGCAGCCCCAAGACCAGCGACGCCAGCAGTTCGCCGTTGACCAACGCCGGCAGCGCCCAGCCGATCGTGCTCGCCACAGGGTTCATGGCGATGCGGAAGGGGTATTTATAGAGCACCTTCGTCTCCGACAACCCCTTGGAGCGCGCCACCATCACATAAGGCTTGCCCAGTTCGTCGAGCAGATTGGCGCGCACCACGCGGATCAGCCCCGCCGTGCCGGAGATGCCCACGATCAGCGCGGGCAGCCAGATATGCTGCAGCAGGTCGAGGAACTTGGCGAAGCTCCAGGGGGCCATCTGATACTCTTCCGAAAACAGCCCCACCGCGACTTTGCCCGTCCCTTTGAAATAGAGCCAGAGGATGATCAACGCCAACAGGAAGTTGGGCACTGCCAGCCCGATAAACCCGATAAAGGTAAAGAGATAATCCCCCCATGAGTATTTATGCGTCGCCGAGTACAGCCCGATCGGGATCGCCAGCGCATAGGAGAAGAGGAACGACGCCAGCGAAATCGACAGGCTCCAGGGCAAGCGGCTGCCGATCAACTTGGACACCGGCTGGTTCCACTCCAACGACCGGCCCAGATCGCCGCGCAGCACGCCGCTCATCCAACGCACATAGCGCACATACCAGGGTGCATCCAGCCCATAGCGCTCGCGCAGCGTGGCGATCTCCGCCGGGTCCACATGCTGCTGCGACGAGATCAGGTTGTCGACATAGGCGTCGAGATAATCGCCCGGCGGCGCTTCGATGATGGCAAACGAGATCAGCGTCACCACCAGCAGCGTGGGGATCATCAGCAGGATGCGGCGTGCGATAAATAACAACATGCAACCATCTCCTACACAGAGCTACGCCAGAGCCAGGTCGGCCAGGTAGATCGCCGAGGGGGCCAGGCTGGCGCCGCTCCCCTCGTGGCTCGAATAGTAGGAAAGCAGCCCGCTCTCCGGGCTGCGCTCGACAAAGCCCGGGTAGGACGTATCGCCGCCGCTGGGCAGTTCGGCGATCTCGTGCAGTTCGTCGTCGACCAGCCAGTAGAGCGCCGTTGCCGGCTTGGCCGTGCCGACCATCTTGCGCCCGCCCACCAGGTAACGCTCGCCCCAGCGCGCCAGCATCGGCCCCCCGACATAGCGCGACAGATCTTTGCGCGTCCACTCAGTATAGGGTGGGCGGGCGCGGCACAGTTGGGCAGGCCGGCGCCCGCCGCTGCGCGCCACAGCCAGCGCGCTTCCATCCGGCTCAAATAAGAACGCCGTCTCATCGCCGTTCAGCGGCTGGATCAACCCCAGCGGCGTCCAGGAAAACCCGTCGCGGCTCTGCAGCAGCCAGGATTCCATCAGCCGGTCCTCCTCGGCCCGGTCTTTCACCTTGGCCGCGCCTTTGACACAGCGCCCGTTGAGATAGCCCGTGCCGTCATACGACTTGGCCCGCCAGATATAATAGCCATGTGTCCCGTCCAGCGCGCGCGGGCCGTGCCACTCGCTGCCGTCATCGCTCCAGACACAAAAGCCCAACTGCTCGCTCATGTCTGTGTTGTGCGAATCCGCCGGATCGACCAGCCAGGTGCCCGAATAGACAAATAGCCTGCCGTTTAAGATCATGAAATGTGGGTCTCGCACATCGCGCTCAGGCACGCTGAAGGTATGAACCTGCTCCCAAGTGTTGCCGTCCGCGCTGCGCATCACGATGATGCGCGACGAGGTAAAGAGCATATGTCCTTCTGGGCAGTTGCGAAAGGTCAGATAGAACTTCCCTTCAAACCGGCAGAGGTCCGTAAACGCGTTGTGGTTGCCATCGTTAAATACCTGTCGCACCGCGTGAATCTTGAGTTCGAGCGCCATGTCTGTCTCCTGTACGGTAGGTCGTACCTCAGATGGAGTGTGGTGAGTGTGGGGCTGCGAAGCCGCCCGCTCGCAGCCCGGGCGTATCGGGGCTGATACGGTTGCCGGTTCCAGATCATCGGCCTCATCGCCGCATCACCGGGAACGCGCTATGGGATCGCGTGATAATCGGAAGCGATGCAGCCGGCGCTATGCGCTCGACGCCGCGATCTCCTTGGGCCAAGGCAAAAAGTGCAGGCGCAGCGCCTGGCGCGCCGCTTCCACGTCGCGTGTCCGCAAGGCGGCCACGATCATGCGGTGGCGCACGTCTAGTCGCTCCAGCTTGGGCCGGTTGAGCAGCGCCGCCGGACGGTGCGAACGCATCCGGTCAAAATATTGGTCGATGATCGAGGCCAGTTGGATGATCGCGGGGTTGGCGCAGGCGCGGATGAGGGTATTGTGAAACTCCCAATCCTCCTCCAAAAAGGCCGTGCCTGCGGCGACATGGACGGCGATCTGATCCACCAGCCGGTCCAGCCGGTCCAAATCCTCTTCGGTCAGACCGGGCACAACCCACTCAATTGCGCCCACCTCCAGCGCGATCCGCGCCTGATACAGATCCTCCAGCGATGCGTGGACAGAGAACGAGGCAAAGCCATTCTCCAAAGGCAGCGGCGGCCTGCGCAGCAGCACCATCCCCACGCCAACCCGCTTCTCGACATAGCCGTCGTCCGCCAGTTGGTCCAAAGCGGCGCGCACCACTGCCCGGCTCACTTCCAACATCTCACAGAACTTCCGCTCCGAAGGCAGACGGCTGCCGGGTTCCACGCCCGCGCGCAGCAGATAGCGGACGATCACCTGATACACCTGATCGGCCAGGGTTTCCCGCGCCAACGGTTG
>QEUY01000553.1 GCA_003577365.1 Chloroflexota bacterium
CAGACGGTCGATGGCGCCACTGAAGACCCAAGGATGGTGTTGGATCACCGGCTTTTCGCGCCCCGATTTTAGAACGACAGGTTCGCCCGCTTCCGGCTCAACAGATTGCATCGGTTCCATGGTCTGGCTTATTCCGTTCTTCGCTTCTGTTCTCCGCTTCTGTTCTCCGCTTCCGTTCTCTGCGTGCTTTCCTGTTTACTTCGCGCAAGCTGCTGCCTTGTGCTGTGGCGCGGATCGCAGTGCGGCTCTCGACGCCACAAGTGGCGTACATCTTGACACGCTGTGCGGTTAGATGCAAGTCAATGTTATTAAGTCAAGTTGTCCCCATCAGAGCGACAGATGGCTGAAGCTGAGGGCGACGACAAAGCACACGACCTTGAGCTCAAAGCCTTGAGCCGTGACGGCATGGATGTGCTTGGGCAGGAGTCGCTCCAAACCATTTTCTTAACCTGCATGATCCCCCGGCGGCTCTGCGACGTCGCGGCGCGTTCTCTCTTATGCCATCTCCGCCGCGGCCCAAGCGCGGTCACGCTCGAGGATCGGCTTGAGGAACTGGCCGGTGTGGCTCTTGGCGTGCTGCGCCACATGTTCGGGCGTGCCCTCTACAACCACATAGCCGCCCTTGTTGCCTCCCTCCGGCCCCATGTCGATCAGCCAGTCGCAGCTCTTGATCACATCCAGGTTGTGTTCGATCACCAGCACCGTGTTGCCCATGTTGGCGAGTTCATGCAGCACCAACAGCAGCTTACGCACGTCTTCGAAGTGCAGACCGGTCGTCGGCTCGTCGAGGATGTAGAGCGTGTTGCCGGTGGCGCGGCGGCTCAACTCCTTGCTGAGCTTGATGCGCTGCGCCTCGCCGCCGGAGAGGGTGGTGGCCGGCTGGCCCAGGCGAATATAGCTCAGCCCCACGGCGTTGAGCGTCTCTAGCTTGGTGCGGATGCGCGGGATGTTCTGGAAGAACTCCAGCGCCTCTTCCACGGTCATATCCAACACATCGGCGATTGACTTGCCGCGGAACTTGATCTCCAGCGTCTCGCGGTTGTAGCGTTTGCCCTTGCATTCTTCACACGGCACATAGACATCGGGCAGGAACTGCATCTCGATGCGGATGATGCCGTCGCCCTGGCAGGTCTCACAGCGCCCACCCTTGACGTTGAAGCTGAAGCGGCCCGGCTTGTAGCCGCGCGCCTTGGCTTCGGGGATCGACGCAAAGAGATCCCGGATATAGGTATAGAGACCCACATAGGTGGCCGGGTTGCTGCGCGGCGTGCGCCCGATAGGACTCTGGTCGATGTCGATCACCTTGTCCAAGAACTCGACCCCCTCCAGCGCCACATGTTTGCCGGGGCGGTCTTTGGCGCGGTACATCAACTGCGCCAATTTTTTGTAAAGCACCTCCACCACCAGCGTGGACTTACCGCTGCCGCTGACGCCGGTGATCGCCACAAACTTGCCCAGGGGGATGCGCACATCGACGTCTTTGAGGTTGTTTTCGCTCGCCCCGCGGATCACCAGATAGTTGCCGTTGCCTTCGCGCCGTTCGCCGGGGATCGGGATGCGCCGCTCGCCGCGCAGATACTGCGCGGTCAGGCTGTCGGGGTGATGGATAAACTCATCCTGGGGCAGCGAAGCGACGACATGGCCGCCATGCTCGCCCGCGCCAGGACCCATGTCGACCACCCAGTCGGCGGCCAGGATCGTGTCCTCGTCGTGTTCAACCACCAAGACGGTGTTGCCCAGGTCGCGCATCCCTTGCAGCGTTTCGATCAGCCGGGCGTTGTCACGCTGGTGCAGGCCGATGCTCGGCTCGTCCAGGATATAGAGCACGCCCATCAGTTGGCTGCCGATCTGCGTCGCCAGCCGGATGCGCTGCGCTTCGCCGCCCGACAGGCTGGCCGCGGCGCGGTCGAGGGTCAGATAGTCCAGCCCCACGTTGACCATAAACTGGAGCCGGGCCGCGATCTCCTTGAGCACCTGCTGCGCGATGGCGAACTGGCGTGGCGAGAGCGGGCTGGCGCTGCCGTTGCCCGGCGCGCTGCCGTTGGTGGTGTGCAGCGCCACCGGCATCTCTTCGGGAATGCCCTGCAGGTGTTTGGTCCAGCGCAGCGTCTCTTCCACCGGGCGGTGGGTCACCTCATAGATGTTTTGACCCTCGACGGTGACGGCCAAGGCTTCGGGGCGCAGCCGTTTGCCGCCGCAGGTGGGGCAGGGGCGCACACTCATGTACTCTTCCAGCTTGCTGCGGATGTATTCGCTGCTGGTCTCCGCATAGCGGCGCTGCAGGTTCTGGATCACGCCGTTGAAGCCGGTCTCATAGTAGCGCACTTCGCCGCTGTGGGTGCGGTATTCGATGCGTACCTTGTCCTGTTTGCGCGGCGGGCCGTGCAAGATGATGTCGCGCTGTTTGGAACTCAGTTCGCGCACCGGCACTTTGTCGGGGATAGCAAATTGGCGGCTGACGGCGTGCAGCAGCTTGCCGTAGTAGCCGTCGCTGTCGCCTTCGATGGCGCGCTGCCAAGGGCGCACCGCGCCTGCTTCCAAGCTCAACTCGCCGTCGAGGATCAGATCCGGGTCGAACTCCTGCATAAACCCCAGCCCGGCGCAGGTGGGGCAAGCGCCGTGCGGGCTATTGAAGGAGAAGGTGCGCGGCTCGATCTCCGGCAGGCTGGTGCCGCATTTGACACAGGAAAAGTGCTCGCTAAAGGTGCGGTCCTTGGGGTTGTCGCGGTCGCTCACGTCGGAGACGATGATCACGCCTTCGCCCAGGCGCAGCGCGGTCTCGACTGAATCGCTGAGGCGGCTCAGGTCGGTGCCGGGGGTTTCTTCTTCACCGGCATCGGGCGAGGCATGGCGCACCACCAGCCGGTCGATCACGGCTTCGATGGTGTGCATCTTATAGCGGTCGAGGTCGGGCACATCGGTCACTTCATAGATCTCGCCGTTGACGCGCACGCGCACATAGCCCTGTTTTTGCAGCTCCTCAAAGACGTTCTTGTGATGGCCCTTGCGGTCTTTGATCAGCGGGGCCAGGATCAACAGGCGGCTGCCTTCCGCCATCTCCATGATGCTGTCCACGATCTGGCTGGCGGTCTGCTGGGAAATAGGCGCGCCGCATTCGGGGCAGTGGGGCTGGCCGATGCGCGCAAAGAGCAGACGCAGATAGTCGTAGATCTCGGTGACCGTGCCCACGGTGGAGCGCGGGTTGCGGCCCGCACCCTTTTGGTCGATCGAGATCGCCGGGCTGAGACCCTCGATCTGGTCGACGTTGGGTTTTTCCATCAGCCCCAAGAACTGGCGGGCGTAGGCAGAGAGGGACTCGACATAGCGGCGCTGGCCTTCGGCATAGATGGTGTCGAACGCCAGGCTGCTTTTGCCGCTGCCGCTCAGTCCGGTGATGACGACCATTTTATCGCGGGGAATCGCAAGGTCTACGTTTTTGAGGTTATGTTCGCGCGCGCCGCGTACGATCAGTTTATCTAGCGCCATGGTCAGATACCCCCGTATCAACCCCAGATTTACCCAGTGGAGCCGAACGTCTGTTCGTGCAACTCGTCATTCTACGCCAAGCCGTGGGCCAATGCAACTTGGCCGCG
>QEUY01000554.1 GCA_003577365.1 Chloroflexota bacterium
CCCGGCCATGCGCCTGCCCCTGCGCCAGCAGACAGAGCGCCAGCGTGTTGGCGACCTCGGCCACCAGCGCCTGCACCGGCCCCGCCGCGCCCTCGGCCCTGCCGGCAGGGCCGAGGGCGCTCTCCTCGGCGCGGGCGCAGATCGCCAGCGCCCGTTCCAGCGCAGATACCGCCTCGTCGAGCCGGTGCTCGACCCACAGCAGTTCGCCCAGATTGGCCAGCGTGTCGGCGGTGTCAAAGTGATCCTCGCCCACCGTCGCCAGCCGGATCGCTAAGGCCGCCTGCAGATGCGTATGCGCCTGGGCAAACTCGCCCGCCTCCTGCCCCAAAATTCCCAACAGATGATGGCTGACCGCGGTATCCGGGTGCAGTGCGCCGCAGACCAAACTGCGGATGGCCAGCCCCTGGGCGGCATAACGCTGGGCCGCGGCGGTCTCGCCCATCTGCCACAGATGGCGCGCCAGCGCATGGCCGAGCGTGGCGCCGGCGGCATCAGCGCGAGGCAGCGCCGTGTCGACCACATGGCGCAGATGCGCCTGGATCGGCAGCAGGCGCAGCGGCAGCACCTCCGCATAGCTCTGGTCGAGGATCGCCTGGACGGCGGCTTCGACCTGCGCCTGGGCCGCGGGCCAGGCGGCGCCCGCGCGCCGGCGCACAAAATCGCCCAGCAGCCGGTGCAGCCGCAGGGCGTGCATCTCGTCGACGCCGACCAAGCCCAATTCGAGCAGCCGCGCCACGCCGTCCTCCATCTGCAGCGCCGCCTCTAGCTGGTTCAGGTCCAGCCCCAGCGTGGCGGCCGGCAGGCTGTAGGGGGCCGCTTCGCCGGGGGCCAAACAGCCCAGGTGGATCAGCAGCCGCCGCGCCCAGGCGTCGAGCGGCGTCCGCTCGTCCAGCCGGTCATAGCTCAGGCCAAAGCTGCGCGCCACATGCTGCACATGGCCGGTGGGCGATGCGCCGCCCGTTTGCAGAGAGACATGCGCCGGGCGCGTGGGGTCGCGCAGATGGTGCAGATACTGCTCGGCGCTGAGCACGCGGGCGTAGCGGTGCAGATAGCTGCCCGCCAGGTGCAGCGCCAGCGGCAAATCGCCCAGTTCGGCGGCGATTGCCTCCAAGACCGCCGGCGGCGCATCCACACGATGCCGGCGCAGCAGCGCCACGCTCTCGGCGCGGGAGAGAACGGCCAGCGGCTGCATCTGCACGCCCAGCGCCAGGTCCCAGTCATGGCGGCGGCTGGTGATCAGCACGCGGCAGCCGCCGCTGGTGGGCCGCCAGCGCGCCAGCAGGCCGGGTTCTTCGCAGTTGTCAAAGACCAAGAGCCGCGGCATGGGCTGCTGCCAGGCGGCCTGCACCAGCCGCACCTGTTCGTCGAGGCTGCGCTGGGCAAAGTCGGGGCGCAGCTCCAGCCCGCCCGCGCCGCCGCAGGCCGCCACCTCGCCCGCCACGGCGTCGCCGCTCTCAAAGCTCAGCCAAAAGACCCCGCCCGCAAAAAAGCGCGCATAGCGGTGGACAAACTCGCTCGCCAACTGCGTCTTGCCGATGCCGCCCAGCCCCGTGGCGGCGGCGGTCTCGCCCTGGCTGATAGCCGCCGTGCCGTGGGCGGAGAGCGCCGCCGCCAGCCGCAGCAGGTCGGCGCGGCGGCCCACAAAGAGCGGGTTGCGCGCCAGCGGCATGCGCGACCCGGGCGGCAGCGGCCCCACCGGCGGCAGGTCGTCCAGCGGCAGGCTGAGCGCGGCCGGCGCGGGCGCTGGGACATCGCGCTGCGCCAGCGCCGTCTCCAGCGCCGCCAGCCGTTGGTCGAGGGCGTGGGGGTCCGTTTTGGGCGGGCGCGGCTGGACGGTGAAGCGCGCCCATTCGGCATCGGTGACCGGTTCCCAGCCCCACGCCTCGACCAAGACCCCCCACACGGCCTCAAACTGCGCTGGGTCGTGGCGCAGGTGTAGGTGATCCCACAGATAGCCGATGAACCGGGCGCGGCGGGCGGCGCTGGGGGTGATCGTGCCGCGCTCCCAGGCGCCGGCGGTCTGGTGGCTCTGGCGGCCGTGCAGCCCGCACAGCCGCGCCATATCGGTCTGGGTCAGCCCGGCGGCCTCGCGCAGTTGGCGCAGCCGGTCGAGCGGGAAGAGGTCGTCCATGAATGATGGGTGAAATGATGGGTGGATGCCGCCGCCAATTGATGGGTTTGATGGGTGACAACCCCTCCCCCCTGCCGGCATGATCGGCGCACCTGGGTACGGCAGGGCGGGTGTCCCAGAGCCGCCCAGGTCGATCTGCTAGACAAGCGGCTCGCCGGCGCGCTTTGCGCACCCGATGAGCGGCCACAGCCAGGGGGAGGTGGGGATGAACCAGATAGGCCGAGTATAGCAGATTGAGGAAGGCGCCGCAACGGCCTCGCCGCCGAGCGTGTGCGCAAGGTGCGTGACGACCGCCCAACCGTACCCCCGGTGGGTTGGGCGGCGATTCGAACGAGGAGAGCAGCACAAGGATTGAAAGGAACAAAAAGTGGCAGGGTATACCGAATGGGACGAGGAGTTGCGCGCAGATTTCTATATCCGGCAGCCGAGTTCTTCGAGCGATGCCGAACGAGTACACGCCGCGCAGCAGGCATGTGAGGCCAGGGGCAGACAACTGATCGAGGAATGGAACCGCTCACCGCTGCCCGTGGATTTTGAGTTCTACGCGGTCAAACTGCTGCGGCTGGAAGATGTCCGCACCAAGACCAAGAAGAATCCCTTGACCGGCGAACGACATCACGAGTGCAAAGGCACGGGCGTGGCCAAGCTGCTGTACAAAATGAGCGCCGGCACGGCGCTGCATTCAGCCACGGCCGAAGTGGCCCATGAAAGCAGCGAGTGGAGCGCCCCCATGACCAAAGAAGTGATGCTGGCCTGAGCGGCGCGGCGTCTGCCGGGGCCTAGCGGTTCTGCCCTTTGCCCCGGCAGACGCTCGGCGCAGATCGCGAAAATTTAATGGCGCGGGCGACGCTGCGTAGACAAGATAGGCAAGCGCCGATGGCATCAGCCGGCAGGCGCCGCACCGGTCTCGACACATTTTCACAAAGGGGAGAACCACAGCCCCCTTGCAGACGGCCCGAGCATGTCCGGCGCTCCCCTCAACCGAGCCTCCATCCACCTCTTCGCCACACGCCTCGACCCACCCGCCTCTGTCCACCCGCCGCCGGCATGCTCCTGGCCTATCGACTTGGCATCGTTTGCTCAAGCGGGGGCGCACCGCCCTGTCTGAAAGGGGAAACGTCATAAAAGCGTTTGCAAAACCGAAAACGACCAAGAGGCTATCCACGGCCCTGGCTTTGCTCTTCGCCCTGATCTCGTTGGTGGTCAGCCCGCTCACCGCGCTGGCCGAGGAGACCAACCGCAACGAGGTGCGCCGGGATCGCCGAGGGCGGAGGGGAGGTGGTCTACGGCGACCTGATCGATGAGGCCGGCTATGCCGAGTTTGTTCTCGCCGTCGCCGCCGCCTGTCCGCTCCGCACCCCCGCCGCGCTGAGTGCGCGGCGGGGGTCTTTTTGGGGCGTAAATGCGAAAACTTTTCGCATTTGGATTCCAGGCGCAGACCTGGCACTCGCCGTC
>QEUY01000555.1 GCA_003577365.1 Chloroflexota bacterium
GTCTGCCCATCACCGGGCTGCACTTTCACCAAGGCTCCCAGTTCCGCGACCCGTCGCCCATCGGCCCGGCGCTCGATTTGACCCTCGATTTATGCCAAATGTTGGCGGCACGCCACGGCTGGCATCCGGCGGTGATCTGTCCCGGCGGTGGCTGGGGCGTGGCCTATCATGAGGACGACCTGCCCCAACCCAACATCGAGAGCTATATCGCCTTCGTCGCTCGGCGGCTGGCCGCGGGCTGCGCGGCACGCGGCCTCCCGCTGCCCCACCTCCAGGTCGAACCGGGGCGCAGCCTGGTGGCGCGCGCCGGGGTGGCGGTCTACCGCATCGGCGCGGTCAAACAGACGGCGCAGCGGCGCTGGCTGTTGATCGACGGCGGGCTGGCCGACAACCCGCGCCCCGCGCTCTATGGCGCGCGCTATTCGGCGCTGCCTGTGACCAACCCAGACCGCGCCGCGGCAACGCCGGTCTGGCTGGCCGGCCCCTACTGCGAAAGCGGCGACGTCTTGATCGAGGCCCTGCCGCTGCCGGAGATGGCCGCGGGCGAGCTTCTCGCCGTGCCTGCCAGCGGCGCCTATCACCTGAGCATGGGCAGCAACTACAACGGCGCGCGCAAGCCCGCGGTGGTCTGGCTGCGGCAGGGCCAGGCGCATCTGATCCAGCGCCGCGAGACGCTGGCCGACCTGCTGGCGCGCGACCTGCCGCTGCCGGGGGGAGAATAAACCGCAGAGGCGCAAAGGGCGCAAAGGCCGGAAAAGGAGAGAAAGAAAGGCCCGAAAAGAACCAGAGTCAGAGCGAGGCGGTGCTAGCGCCGCGTAAGCGTATCACGCAGGGTATGGAGCGCGGCGCGGAGGCGGCTCTTCCAAGGCGCGGGGGATGTTGTCTCTAGGCTGACGGGCTGGGACCACCAGGCGACCGCCTCGCGCACGCTCGCAGCGGCGTCGCGCTTGAGCGCGTGGAGCGCCCGCTGCACGTTGCGGTCGGCGAGCAGCGCGGGATCGGCCTGGGCCAGGGCGCGCCCGATGTAGGCACGGTTGTGTTCATGCGGGTGGGTACAGGTCGCCAACAGCTTGGCGCATACCGCCTGCATCGACATGGGTTTGCCCAGCCGCCACTGTCTGAGCCGGGGCAGCGGCGATTTGACCGCCAGATAGTCCACCGTACATTCGGGCTGCAGATCGGCGGCGCGCACCGGGGTCAGTTGGCCGCGCTCAACCAGATAGCAGGTATAGCCAAAGTGCTCGAACTGCGCCAGCAGCGTGTTGGGCGTCTGGCCGAACAAATGCAGCGTGTGCCCGTTGGATTCGAAAAAGACCGCGGGCGCAGGGTCGCGCGCCAGCAGCCGGGCCATCCCCTGCACCGCTTTGACCTCTGACCCTTCAATGTCCATCTTGACAAACGCCACCTGATCCCAGCCGGCGGCCAGCAGATCGTCAACCGTGGCCGCCTGCACCGAAACCCTGGGGCCGGCGCTGGGCGCGATGGCGACATGGCCGTATGGCCCGGCCTGGATAAACTCGATCTCTTCGGCCCGATCGCTCACCGCCTGATTGACGATATGAATCGAGTCAAAGCCGTTGCGCGTGCGGCTTTGCTGCAACAGGGAGGCATTGCGCGCCGAAGCTTCCACTGCCAGCACCGCATAGCCCGACGCTGCCGCAAAGAGCGCAAAGGTGCCGATGTGCGCGCCTAGGTCGAGCACGCGCCCGCCCGGAGCGGCCAACTCCGCCAAGAGCGAAAACCCCGGCGGGAAGCGATAGGCTCCGGACTTGATGGCGACCGTAATATCATCGCCTTCGGCGGCGGCAACGGCGATCACGATCGATCTGCTGTCGGCGAGCGCCAGCCGGTAAATTTCAGTCTCTGCCGAGGCTTCAAGGGGTACGGCCACGATACAGCTCCTCCCAGCGATAGCAATCCAGCGCATGGTCGTTGACCATCCCCGTCGCCTGCATCATGGCATAGCAGATGGTGGGACCCACAAACTTGAAGCCGCGCTTGATCAAGTCTTTGCTCATGCGCCGCGAGATCTCAGTCTCGGCGGGGACATCGGCCAGGCTGCGCCAGCGGTTGTGGATCGTCGCGCCGCCCACAAAGCTCCACAGGTAATCTGAAAAGCTGCCCTCGGCGGCCTGCACCTCCAGCACGCGCTGGGCGTTGTGGATCGCGGCTCGCACCTTGGCACGGTTGCGGACGATGCCGGGGTCTTGCAGCAAAGCCTCGACCTTGGCCTCGTCATAGCGCGCCACGGCTGCGGGGTCAAAGCGGTCAAAGACATGCCGGTAATGCTCGCGCTTGCGCAAGATGGTGATCCAGCTCAGGCCCGCCTGCGCCCCTTCCAGGCAGAGACGCTCAAACAGCGCCTGGTCGCCGCGCAGCGGCACGCCCCATTCTTGGTCATGATAGGCGACATAGAGGTCGTTGCGCAGGTCTACCCAAGCACAGCGGGCAATGCTCACAGCAGCCTTCCTCTTCTCTAGGCGAACCACGCCGGGCAAGACCGTATTCCCATGCGGCCAGATCAAAATCGGCGCGATCAAGGCTCAGAGCGGCACCCAGGCGCGCGCAAGCAAGCGCAAGGGCGCTGCGTGCCGGATTCAAGATGCAGACAGGTTCGGTGGACTAGACAGGGTGCAGAGAACCATTCTGCCGCGGTGGCGGCGTGCGGATGAACCAAGGGCCTGCGGCCGGGCAGGACGAGCTACTTGGCAGTCACGCGCTCGTCGTTGATCCGCAGCAGTTCTCGCACCACGTCGTCGACGCGCCGCTTGTAGCGCAGGAGTTCACGCCGGCATTCGACTTCGGCAGGCGTTTCAGGTTTGAAGACGCGCAGGGCTTCTTCGAGTTCGGCGTCAATCGCCAGCTTGTGGCGGTTGACCGGGTTGCCACGCAGATATTCACGCATCTGCTTGGCGATCATCGTGTCATAGTAGGTCAGGTCGTTGTGCAGTTCCACCAGGCGATCCGAGGCAATGGCGGGCATCGGCATGGATCGCAACGTCTCCCAAGCTCGGTTCAGCTTACGTCGGTACACATTCCCTCAACTTGTGATACAAAAACACGGCAAGCAAATGGTCAGCCAAACAGTCTTGTACAGCGCGACGGCAGATGGGCGGGGGATGAAATGCCGCGGGCCGCTCTATGGGCCACCTACTCACCCCAGGAAGGATTATAGCAGCCAATTTTCAGGAATTCGAATTGCAGGCCACCCAAAACACATTTGTTATGTAAATTATTCAGCCCAGTCCCCTCAGGCGCATCTCCAGATTTACGGCAAGGTCATGGGCAGATTTTATGTTTTGGCATGCGGCACGGTTGACTTTTCAGAACATTTGTACTAGAATGAGGCTTAGCAAATACCGGATGGCAGCGGCCGTCACAGAGAGATTCCCCAGACGGGAGACGATTTTTCATGGATAACAGCAAGATGGACAGCGGCAAGCAGAAGGCGCTGGATACCACGCTCGCCAACCTCAACAAGAAGTATGGCGAGGGGGTGGTGATGAAGTTGGGGGAGGCGAGCCGGCTGTCGGTGGAAGCGATCCCGACCGGCAGCCTGAGCCTGGACATCGCCTTGGGCGTG
>QEUY01000556.1 GCA_003577365.1 Chloroflexota bacterium
GGCCAGGTCGCAGGCGTGCAGCGGGCCTGCGCCGCCAAAGGGCAGCAGACAAAAGCGCCGCGGGTCATAGCCGCGCTCCACCGAGACGCGGCGCAAGGCGCGCTCCATCGTGGCGTTGGCGATCTGTACGACGCCGAGGGCGGCGGCTTCGGGCGAGAGGCCCAGCCGGTCACCCAGCCGCGCCATCGCCGCGCGCGCCGCGGCCACATCCAATTGGAGATCGCCGCGCCCGCCCAAGAAGCCCTGCGGGTCGAGCCTGCCGAGCACCAGGTTGGCGTCGGTGACGGTCGGCTCTGTGCCGCCGCGGCCATAGCAGACCGGGCCGGGAACCGCGCCGGCGCTGGCGGGGCCGGCGCGCAGCCCGCCGCCGGCATCCACCGCGGCGATGCTGCCGCCGCCCGCGCCCACGGTATGGATGTCGATGACCGGCAGGCGCAGCGGCAGGTCGGCAATCGTGCTTTCGGCGCTGGTTGGGATCGCGCCGGGGCAGAGCGCCACATCGGTACTGGTGCCGCCCATGTCCAAGGTGATGATCGGCGGCGCGGCGTCGTCGAGCGCCTGGCGCGCCACGGCAAACGCGCCGACCACGCCGCCCGCCGGCCCGCTCAACACCAGCCGCACCGGCTGCGCCGCGGCCTGGTCCAGCCCGATCGCGCCGCCGTTGGATTGCAGGATACGAACCCGGCTGCCGGCCAACGCCTGCGCCAGCCGCGCCAGATAGCGCCCCACCAGGGGCTGCACATAGGCATTGACCACCGTGGTGGCGGTGCGCTCCACCTCGCGATATTCGGGCAGGATGGCGCTGGAGAGCGAGATGGGCAGGCCGGGGCAGGTCGCGGCCAGGATGGCTGCGGCGCGCTCCTCATGCACCGGGTTGCGAAAGGCAAAGAGCAGCGCCAGCGCCAGGCTTTCGACGTCGCTCGCCGCCAGCTTCTCCCCCAGGGCTGCGACCGCGGCCTCGTCCAGCGCCTCTAGCACGTCGCCGTTGGCGTCGAGCCGTTCGGGGACTTCCAGCCGCCAGGCGTCCGCCACCAGCGGCGCGGGGCGCGTCTGGCTGAGGCGGTAGAGGTGGGGCCGGTTCTGTCGCCCGATCGCCAGCACGTCGGCAAAGCCCGCGGTGGTGATCAGCGCGGTGCGTGCGCCGCGCCGCTCCAGCAAGGCATTGGTCGCCACGGTCATGCCGTGGACGATCTCGGCCTGAGTCACGCCCAGCGCCGCCAGCCCGCCCACGATGGCGCGGCTCTGGTCGTCGGGCGTGGTGGGGGCCTTGTGGACGGCCAGCCTGTCGCCGTCGAGCAGCACAAAATCGGTAAACGTGCCGCCCACGTCGATCCCGACTAAGGGTAGCGGACCGGCGGGCAGCGGGTCAGCATGCGTCATGCGTGGGGATTCTCAACTTCGCTTTGCTCTGGTGGGGGGAGTTGGGTATAATCTCCGTAGATGGTTTCTTCCACCATAGTGAAATAGCCAGTGAAATAGCCCAGCGCAGCCTTGTGCTTGCTGCCCAGCGGTCGTGGTGAGATCGTGGACATATATCGCATCCTCACTAGGGGCGAGCAAAGCGGCGCTTGGGAATTGAATAGCCCATTCTACATCTGAACTCAGGAGGAAGTAAATCAAGATGCGCATCTCAAAGAGTTGGACACTCGTCGCGCTGTTGGTGATCCTCATGTTGATGGCCGCCTGTGTTGCGCCCGCGCCCACTACCGGAGGCGAGCAGGCCGCCCCGGCTGCCGGGGCGGAAGCTGCGGCCACCGCCGAAGAGGGCGAGGAGGCCGCAGCCCCGGCAGAGGCGGCGATCAAGATCGGGCTGGTCACCGATGTGGGCCGCGTCAACGACCGCAGCTTTAACCAGTCGGCCTGGACCGGCGTGCAGAATGCGGCCGCGGCCCTGGGGCTGGGCGAAGACGACTACAAGTATATCGAGACTCAAGACGCCAAGGACTATGCCGACAACATTGGCCAGTTCATCGACGCCGGCTACAACGTGATCGTCACGGTCGGCTTTGCGCTGGGGGAGGCGACGATCACGGCGGCCAAGGACAACCCGGATGTCTATTTCATCGGCGTGGACCAGTTCCAGGCCGAGGCGATCCCGAACCTGGTCGGGTTGATCTTCCATGAGGATCATGCGGGCTTCTTGGCGGGCGCGCTGGCCGCGCATCTGACCAAGAGCGGCACGATCGCCGCCGTATTGGGTACCGACCTGGTGCCGCCGGTCGTGGCCTTTAAGGAAGGCTATGAGGCCGGGGCGCGCTACATCAACCCCGACATCAAGATCATCTCCACCTACCACCCTGGCGAACTGTCGCAGGCCTTTGTCGACCCCGAATGGGGCGCGGCTACGGCCAAACAGGCGATTGACCAGGGCGCGGATGTGATCTTTGGCGCCGGCGGCCAAACCGGCAACGGCGCGCTGCAAGAGACCGCCACCCATGAGGGCCTCTACTGCATCGGCGTGGACACCGACCAGTGGGAGACCGTGCCCGCCGCCCACCCCTGCCTGGTCTCCAGCGCCACCAAGGAGATCACCCCCGGCGTGGAGGATTTGATCGCTAAGGCGGCGCAGGGCGTCTATGAGAGCGGCAATTACTATGGTGGCGCGGGGCTGGCCCCCTTCCATGACTTCGAGGACAAGATCCCGCAGGAGGTCAAGGACGAGCTGGCGGCTATCGACGCCGGTCTGAAGGACGGTTCGATTAGCACCGGCTACGGCCAATAGTCGAGCCGCCTTGCCTGGTGTGACTGAACCCGTGTGATTGAACTGGTGTAATTCGACAGGCTGCATAAGCGGGAGGGTTTGCCAAAGCCCTCCCGTTTTGTCGCTCAGGGCTTCGTGCGAGTGTACGAGGGGAGACCTGCCATGGTCGCTCTTTCTCCGCGCCGGATTGTCCAGGCGCTGCTGATCCCCGTGCTGGCCGTGGTGACTGCGCTCTTGATCGGCGCCGTGATCATGCTCATCTTTGGCGATGACCCCGTCGCCGCCTACAAGGGGTTGATGGCCGGGGCCTTTGGCGGCGGCCGCGCCTGGGCGGCCACGATCCGCAAGATGACACCCCTGATCTTGACCGGCCTGTCTGTCGCCGTGGCCTTTAAGGCCGGTCTGTTCAATATCGGCGCGTCGGGCCAGTTCATCATGGGGACTGTCGCCTCGGTCGCCGTGGGCATTCACTTTGCAGGGCTGCCGGTCTGGGTTCACCTGCCGCTGGCGTTGCTGGCGGGCGTGGCCGGCGGTATGCTGTGGGGCGCGATCCCAGGGCTGCTCAAGGTCTACACCGGCGCGCATGAGGTGATCGTCACGATCATGCTCAACTATGTCGCGGCCAACTTCGCCGGATGGACGGTCTACGCCGGTGGCTCGCAAGGGCAGCAGCCGGGGCCGCTGTGGGACCGCACGGCGGGCGCGGTCTCCGAGACGCCGGACGTGCTGCTTTCGGCGCAGATCCCCTGGATTTTCGGCCCGCCCTACCGGGTGCATTGGGGTGTGATGCTGGCGCTGCTGGTCGCGGTCTTGATCTGGTGGCTGATCTTTAAGACGGTGGTGGGGTTTGAGATCCG
>QEUY01000557.1 GCA_003577365.1 Chloroflexota bacterium
GCATGACCTGACCATGGGCGCGGGCGTCTGGATGCCCGCTGAAGCACGATGAACCCGCGAACGCTGAGAGTTCTCGAATATCAGAAGATCCTCGACCAAGTGGCGGCGGCCTGCGCCTTTAGCGGCGGCATGGAGCTGGCCTATGCCCTGCTGCCCAGCGACGACCTGCACACCGTCCAGGAGTGGCTGGCCCAGACCGCCGAAGCCTACCGGCTGTTGGATCAGAAGACCGACATCAGCTTTGGCGGCGTGCATGATGTGCGCCCGCAGCTGGACCGCGCCGAGCGCGGGGCCATGCTCTTGGCCCAGGAACTGCTGGAGGTGCGCAACACGCTGCTGCGGGCGCGCACGCTGCAAACCACGCTGACCAAGCTGGAGCATTCCTTCCCGCGCCTGGCCGAGATCGCGGCCAACATTGAACCGTGTAGCCACGTGATCGCCGAGATCGGGCGCTGCATCAACGACCGCGGCGAAGTGGTAGACGGGGCCAGCGACACCCTGGCGCGCGTGCGCCAGGAGTTGCGCGTTGCCCAAGACCGGCTGCTCAGCACGCTCGACCGGCTGATCCACAGCGCCGAGATCCGGCCCTATCTGCAGGATGCCTTGGTGACCCAGCGCCAAGGGCGCTATGTGATCCCGGTGCGCGCCGAATACAAGGGCAACATCGACGGGATTGTGCACGACCAGTCGGCCAGCGGCGCCACGCTCTTTATCGAGCCGCTCAAGGTCGTGCAGCAGAACAACGCCGTGCGTGAGCTGGAGCTGCAAGAAGAGCGCGAGGTGCGCCGCATCCTCACCGAACTGACCGAGCTGGTGGCCGACGAAGCGACCTATGTGCGCCGCAATCTCCAGATCCTGTCTGAACTGGATTTTACCTTGGCCAAGGCCAAGGTCGCCTATATGCAGGACGCCTCTGCGCCGGAGATCGTGCCCTTCCAGCCGGGCAAGGAGCCGCTGGCGCCCGCCGGGGACGGCGAGGGCGAAGGCATCTTTCACCCTGGCTCGGTGATCGATTTGCGCCGCGCCCGCCATCCCCTGCTCGACCCGGCGACGGTCGTGCCGGTGGATGTCTATCTGGACGAGGAAACCTATATCATCGTCATCACCGGCCCCAACACCGGCGGCAAGACGGTCACGCTCAAGACGGTGGGGCTGCTGGCGCTGATGGCGCAGTCGGGGTTGATGCTGCCGGTAGAGCCGGGCAGCCGCTTGAGCGTCTTTGAGGGCATCTACGCCGACATCGGCGACGAGCAGAGCATCGAGCAGAACCTCAGCACCTTTAGCAGCCACATGACCCATATCATCGAGATCTTGGAGGAGGCCGACCCGCACAGCCTGGTTCTGCTCGACGAACTGGGCGCGGGCACTGACCCCGACGAAGGCTCGGCGCTGGCGATGGCGCTGCTCGACAACCTGCGCGACCGCGGCATCACCACCTTTGCCACCACCCACTACAGCGACCTCAAGCTCTATGCCCACAACACGCCGGGCGTGCGCAACGCCTCGGTCGAGTTTGACGTCGAAACGCTCAGCCCGACCTATGAATTGAGCATCGGGCTGCCGGGCCGCTCCAACGCCCTGGTGATCGCGCGGCGGCTGGGGTTGAACCCCGTGATCGTCGAGCGCGCCGAGGGCATCGTCCGCCCCGACGCGCTGGAGGCCGACGCCCTGCTCGACGACATCAAGCGCGCCCGCCAAGAGGCGCAGCAGGCAACCCAGCGCGCCAAGGAACGCGAGCGCCAGGCGCAGGCGCTGGAAGCCGATCTGCGCTATCAACTGGCGAGCCTGGAAGAGGCGCGGCGCACGGTGATCGCCGAGGCGCGGGCGCGTATGCAGCAAGAACTGGACGACGTGCGCGGCGAGATCGAGCAGACCCGCCGCCAGTTGGCGCGCGCCACGCAGTTCTCCGGCGGCGGCAGCCATGAGAGTTTTCTGGCCGAGGCCGAGCGTGAGATCGCGCGCCGGCAGCGCGACACCGAAGAGGTCGATACCAACGTCGTCATGCCCGGCGCGGCGTCCGAGCGCCTGACCGGCGCCATCGAGGTCGGCGACCGCGTCTGGGTGCCGACGTTGCAGGCCAGCGGCGAGGTGCTGGCCCTCAACGAGCGCGCCGGCGACGCCGATGTCCAGATCGGCAACTTCCGCCTCAAGCTGCCGCTCAAGCGGCTGGAGCTGCGCCAGAAGGCCGCCAAGGATGTGCCGCCCCCGCGCATCGAGGTGCAGGCGGGCGCGATGCACGACAGCCCTGGCATCGAGTTCGACATGCGCGGCGAGCGCGTGGAAGAGGGCCTCGAAAAGCTGGAACGCTATCTAGACAATGCCTATCTGGCGCGCCTGCCCTGGGTGCGGATCATCCACGGCAAAGGAACCGGCGCGCTGCGCGATTCCGTGCGTGACCTGCTGCGCCGCCATCCGGTCGTGGGCGAGTTCCGCCCCGGCGACCATGGCGAAGGCGGCGATGGCGTGACCATTGCCAAGCTGGTGGGCAATTGACCCGCCCGCGGGCCTTCTGGCCGCCTATCCCAGGCGCGGCCATGGAAAAAGCGCGACCCGGAGAAAAGAGGAGAGATGTCGGTTGCGAACAAACGCTCCTTGGTGTGCAGTGTCGGCATCACTGCCTATAACGAGGAGGAGAATATCGGCCATCTGCTGGAAGCCCTGCTGGGCCAGCATCTCCACACCGTGCAGATCGCCGAGATCATTGTCGTCGCCAGCGCCTGCACCGACCGCACGGTGCCGATCATCCGCGAGTTTGCGGCGCGCGACGCGCGCGTCCGGCTGATCGAGCAAGAGAAGCGCGAAGGCAAGACCAGCGCCGTCAACCTCTTTTTAGGCGCGGCGCAGAGCGACATCTGCGTGCTGGAGAGCGGCGACACCATCCCGCACGAGTATGCCGTCGAGCATATGGTGCGGATGTTTGCCGACCCGACCGTGGGCATGGTCGGCGCGCAGAAGATCCCGGTCAACACGCCCGACCATATCGTCGGGCTGCTCAGCCATCTGCGTCTGCGCATGGAGCATGAGCTATGCCTGGAGATCCCGCGGCTGGGCGAGATGATCGCCTTCCGCAAGCTCTTTGACCACATCCCGCCCGACGTCGCCATGGACGAAGCCTTTGTCGAGGCGTTGGTCGTGCGCCGCGGGCTGTCGGTCAGATATGCACCCGACGCCGTGGTCTACAACACCGGGCCGGACACGATCCGCGACTTTGTGCGCCAGCGGCGGCGCAATCATGCCGGCCATCTCTATCTCAAACACAAGTACGGCTATGCCGTCAGCAGCATCCAAAACCAGCGCGTGCTGCGCGTGGCCCTCAAAGAAGTGTGGGGGGTGATCCGGCTGCTGTGGGTGCTCTTCCTGCTCGCCGTTTTGGAAGGGTGGAGCCGCCTGCTCGGCTGGTATGACTTCGCCGTCAAGCGTAACCGCCATGTGGTCTGGGACATGGCCTGGACGCAAAAACAGGATGTGCAGGAGATCCGCCGCGCCCAGCAGGCCAAGGCGGGGTATCCGATGGCCGCCGCGCCTGTGGGCAATGGGCAGTTGGTGGCCGC
>QEUY01000558.1 GCA_003577365.1 Chloroflexota bacterium
ACCCTGGCCCAAAATGTCGCCCGCGGGCTGAACTGGCGCTATTACGAAGAGGTGATCTCCTCACACACACAGGCGCAACACTTGCTCTGGCGCTTCGACGCGCTGCGCCGCTTAAACGATGCCCAGGCCCAGCAGTTGCAACCGGGCATGACGCCCTATATCGAACCAGGCATCCTCTGGTGGGCCTTTGACCCCCAGAGCGCCCAGGAACAGGCGGCCAGAGCCGCAGGGCCATCACCCGCTGATACAACGGATAATCGGCCCGCGGTCGTGCTGCTCGACGAAATTGACAAGGCAGATCCAGACCTGCCCAACAGTCTTCTGGTGCCCCTGGGCTCCCTACAGTTCGACGTGCCGGAGCGCGACGAGCCGGTGAAGGCGCACCATGCACCCCTGGTCTTTATCACCACCAACGACGAGCGCGAGTTGCCAACCGCATTTCTCCGCCGCTGTGTCTTGCTACAGTTGCCCGACCCAGACAAAGACCCGGCGTACCGGCCCCGTTACCGGGAGCATCTGCTGAAGGTCGCCACTGCCCACTTTGGATCGCGGCGCAAAACGCTCTATGCGGCCATTGCCGACCAGTTCCTGGCCCCCGGCAGCGCCCAGGAGCGGCGACCGGGGCAAGCCACCCCCAGCCCTGCGGAGTATCTCGATACCATCCGCGCCTGTCTCGAACTCAATGTACGGCCAGGGGATGAAACCTGGGCCGCCCTGTCCAATATCGTCTTGCGCAAGATGCGGTCACCCGTTTGAACGCCGCCCCCTGGCTGCACTGCGCCTGTTTTTTGCGAAAGCCACCCAATGCCACCTGATCTCTTACCTATTATTAGCCCAAGTGATGTTGTGCGCGCCTGGCGGCGCTTGCGAGCCCGCGACGATGAGACACGCCGTGCAATCGCCGCCGCCCTGGGCTTCGAGTGGCAGGAAGGCAAGCTCACCCCCTCCGCCGTCTCAGAAAGTGCCCAGCCAGCGCCAGCGCCCGAGACGCTACCGGCCGAAGAAAGCGCTGTTACGAAGGATGCGGTCGAATCTGGCGTGGTCCCCCGTACGTCAGGTAGAGCTGCCCCGGCCACAACGCCCGTGCGCAGCGAATTGACCCCGCTGCCGCCCCGCTCGCCCGACGATACCTGGCTGCTCCGGGTCGAGCCGCTCCCCCAGGTTGCCGAAGACCGGCCGCCACCCCTGCCGTTGGAGCCGCTGTTTCAGCCAGGCTGGGCGCGCGCGTTGCTCTCCGGCGCCCTGGCCACGCTCGGCGCCGATGGCCCGCTCGATCTGCCCCAATTGATCGAGTGGATCGCCCAGGGCCTGCCCGTGCAACGGCTGCCCATGCTGCAGCAGCCAACCCTGGTGCTCGGGGTGCAACTGTTGCTCGACCGCAGCGACGCCATGATCCCCTTTCACCGGGACCAGAGCTGGCTGGTGCGCCAATTACGCCAGACAGTAGGCAAGGAACGGGTCGCCGTGCTCCACTTTAGCGGGTCACCGCGCCGTGGCGCTGGGCTGGGTCCCCGGCACGATTGGGAACCTTACATGCCGCCCGGCGACGGCGCCCCGGTGCTGGCCGTCACCGACCTGGGGGTCGGCCAACCGCTCGCGGCAGACACCTTCGTGGATGAAAGCGAGTGGCTTCTCTTCGCCGATGACCTGGTGCGGGCTGGTTCTCCGCTGGTCATTCTGACGCCCTATCCGCCGCGGCGCTGGCCGCCGGCGCTGGCCCGGCGTCTGCTCATTCTCCACTGGGAGCGGACAACGACCATTAGCCACGTGCATAGCCGGGTAGGCAAGGGGCGCCAGACATCATGAACCAGGCCACTGCCCAGCACTTGATTGACGATTTTGGCGAGCGCTCACCCGGTGCACTGGCGCTGGCCCGGCTGCTTTCGCTCGCTGCGCGCGTGGAGCCAGAGCTGATGCGCAAGATGCGCCTGGCGCTGGTGCCCGCTGTAGATGCCAGCGCTGAGGCCGATCTCTGGTTCAGCCCGCTGGTGGAATCCTACAGCCTGCTGGCGCTGGTGCTGGCGCCCGAGGTGGTCGAGCTCCTGCGGCAAGAATTGGCCGGGGAACCTGCCCTCCTCCGTGCGGCGTGGGAGGTGATCCAGGAGATGCACCGGAATGCCCCGCCGGCGATCCAACTCGAGGAAGAGGTTACCTGGCTGGCGCTCTCCGCCGAACCGGATCGAGCGGAGCGCATTGAGCACCTACTGCTTTCAGCCCTGGCCGCGCTGCGCACAGACCCCAGCGGCGGCGTCGCCCACTGGCTGGCGCGCGCCCTGCCGCTGCTGCCACAGAGTGCGCGCACATCGGCTGTCGCCCAACTGCTGGAGATGAGCGTGGCGGGCCTGATGAACCTGGAGTTCCGCCTGCCTACAGAGCTGGATGGCGCAGTGTTACACCAGTGGTTGCCTTTCGTCCTGCCTCCCGATCTCCCCGAACTGGCGGTCGGTCTCTATTTCACTGCCACCGGGGTCGAGTTTGGCGACCCGGCCGCGCCCCACGCCCACTCGATCACGCTCCCGCGCACCGACCCGCTCTTTGTGCGGCTGACCTGGGAGGAAGCGGGCGAGCCGCACACCGAATTTGTCCGCTTCCTCCCTGGTGAACCCTGCAGCGTGGCTCTCCAGGCTAGCGTCGTCGAACTGGAGAACGCCTACGGCGAGCGATGGGAACTGGCTTTGCACGTACAACTCGCCAGTACATTGCGGCCACAGTACTCCACTACGCGCACCGTCTACAGCCTCTTTGCCGGCATCGATGACTATCCTTCGCCGTTGCGCCCGCTCCACGGCTGCGTGAACGATGTGCAGCAGATGGTTGCCTTTCTGCGAGAACGGATTACCGGGGAGCCGTTTCAGTTTGTGCCGCATGTGTTTCTCAACGAGGCTGCGACCAAACAGGCGGTTACGTCGGCCCTACGTGACATGGCGCAACAAGCCACCGCCCGCGACCTCTTCCTCTTCTATTTTTGTGGCTATGGCTCGCAGGCGCACGCCTTACCCCGGCTGGCCTCCTTGACGCCCGGTGGCTGGGATGAGACGCTTGTCTGCTATGACAGCCGGCAGCCCGGCGGCTGGGATCTCACCGACCGGGAGCTGAGCGCGCTGTTGGCCCGCTTCACCGAAGCAGATTGCCCGGTCACGGTCGTCCTGGATTGCTCGCACCGCGGCCCAGAGACTCGTCCGACACCTGCTTCCGGCGACAGCATCCGCCGCGCGCCCCGCGAGGAACGGCGCCGCGCAGAACGCATCTTTCTCAGCTTTGCTAGCGGCGAAGAATTCACCGCCGTTGCCGCTGAACGGCTGGCGAAAGCGTTGGCCGCCAACGGGTATGAGCTGGTACCAGGTGTGGATGAGCTACAGCCAGGTGTCGATTGGCAACGTCTGCTGTCCACCGCTGCTGACAGCGCCGACAGCGCGGTTGTATTGCTCTCCCCTAGGTCTCTCGCCTCCGAGCTTGTGTTGAACGAGATTGAGTTGTTGGTGGAGCGCCGGCAACGGGACCCCGGATTTCTGTTGCTGCCCATCGTCTTACCCGGTTTCAACCTGGCGGAGGATCCAGCCAGCCTACATCGAGCAGCAGTCGGAGACAGCCATCGACACCGCGAGCGCCGCTATCATCCGCTCGCTCCAGACGCCCGTAAGCGCAACGCCGCGCAGAGAGAGACCACAGCTATCCTGGGAAGTAACATCCGGCCGGCAAGTCCTGATCACCGCCTGCCGGCCAAACGAGGACGCCTTCGAACTTGCCTTTGATGGGCGGATGCATGGGTTGCTCTCCTACTATCTGTTCGACAGCTTGCGACGAAACAGCGGGGCGAACCTGCGCGAACTGATGGGGCGCGTCCGCACTTATGT
>QEUY01000559.1 GCA_003577365.1 Chloroflexota bacterium
GGCTATCGCGTCGCCATCGCCGAGCAGATGACCGAGCCGGGCCGCGGGCTGGTCGAGCGCGATGTGACGCGCGTGGTCACCAAAGGCACGATCGTCGAGCCGGGGATGCTCGACGAGAAGCGCAACAACTATCTGGCCGCGGTGAGCCTGGGGCCGCGCGGCAGCGTAGCCGGGCTGGCCTACTGCGACATCACCACCGGCGAATTCGCCGCCACGCAGATCGCCGCGCCGCGGCCCGAAGAGGTTGAGCGGCGCATCGGCGAGGAACTCAGCCGCCTGCAGCCAAGCGAACTGATCCCGATTGACTGGGACCCCCGCCAGTCGAGCCTGCACGGGTTGATCGACCTGCTGCACCCGGTGATCTCGCCGGTGGAGGCGTGGCAGGTCGCGCTCGATACGGCGCGTACCCGGCTGGAGCGCCATTTCCAAGTGGCGACCTTGGACGGCTTTGGGCTGCACAACACGCCCGAAGCGGTGCGCGCCGCGGCAGGGGTGCTGGCCTATCTCCAGGCGATGCAGCCCGCCGCGCTCAAGCAGTTGACCCGCATCCAGAGCTATACCCCCGGTTCGTTTATGACGTTGGACGAGTCGACGCGGCGCAACCTGGAGCTGACTGAGACGCTGCGCGGGGCGGAGGTGAAGGGCAGCCTGCTCGGCGTGCTGGACTGTACGCTGACGCCGATGGGCGGGCGGCTGCTGCGCCGGCGGCTCAACCAGCCGCTGTTGGATGTAGCAGCGATCGAGCGGCGGCTGGACGCGGTGGAGCTTTTCTATCACGCCACGTCGCTGCGGCTGGACGTGCGCGAACTGCTGCGCGGGATGGGCGACCTGGAACGCTGGACCAACCGCGTGACGCAGGGGGTGGCGCTGCCGCGCGACCTGGTGGGGATGCGCGCGGTGCTGGCCGCGCTCCCGGCCCTCTGTGCCGCCTTGGCTGCGCCGGGCGCTTGGCTGCCCAGCAACGGACAGGGGCCGCAGCCCGCGCCCGCGGTGCTGCCCCATCTGCCGCAGTGCGAGGAGGTGGCGGCGCTCTTGGCCGCGGCGCTGGCCGCCGAACCGCCCGCCACGCTGGCGACGCCGGGCATCATCTGCACCGGCTACAGCGCCGAACTGGACGAACTGGTGGACAAGAGCCGCCACGCCAAAGCCTGGATCGCCAACTTGGAGCGCAGCGAGCGCGAGCGGCTGGATATCAAGAGCCTCAAGGTGGGCTATAACAAGGTTTTTGGCTATTACATCGAGATCACCAACACTCACCAGGGCAAAGTCCCCGCCGATTATATTCGCAAACAGACGCTTGCCAACGCCGAGCGCTACATCACGCCCGACCTCAAGGAATATGAGGCGCTGGTGCTCAACGCCGACGAACGGCGGCTGGCGATCGAGCAGGAGTTGTTTCGCGATCTATGCGAGTCGGTGGCGGCGCACGCCGGGGAGTTATTGGCGCTGGCCGCGGGGCTGGCGGAGCTGGACGTCTATGCCGCGCTGGCCGAGGTGGCGCTGCTGCACCGCTATGTGCGTCCCGTGGTCGACGACGGCCCTGCCATCCTGATCCGTGGCGGTCGCCATCCCGTCGTCGAGTTGACGCTGGCCGACGAGCCGTTTGTCCCCAACGATACCGAACTGCTGCCCGATGCCGCCATCCATGTCTTGACCGGGCCAAACATGGCGGGCAAAAGCACCTTTTTGCGCCAGGTGGCGCTGATCACGCTGATGGCGCAGATCGGCAGCTTTGTGCCCGCCGACGCCGCCCAGATCGGCGTGGTCGACCGCATCTTTACGCGCATTGGGGCCAGCGACGAGATCCACCGCGGCCAGTCCACCTTTATGGTGGAGATGGTGGAGACGGCCAACATTTTGCACCATGCCACCTCGCGCAGCCTGCTGGTGCTGGACGAGATCGGGCGCGGCACCAGCACCTATGACGGGCTGGCGATTGCCTGGGCGGTGATCGAGTTTATCCACAACCATCCGGGGCTGCGCGCCAAGACGCTCTTCGCCACCCACTACCACGAACTGACCGACCTGGCGGAACGGCTGCCGCATGTGGTCAACTACAATGTGGCGGTGGACGACAGCGCCGGTGGCAAGCATGGTGAGGGCGACGATGTCATCTTTTTGAGGCGGATCATCCCCGGCAAGGCGGACCGCTCCTACGGCGTGCATGTGGCGCGGCTGGCCGGGCTGCCGGCTGCGGTCGTCAACCGCGCCGAGGAGATCCTGCTGGAGTTGGAGCGCAGCGGCGCGGCCGGTCCCAAGCGGTTGTTTGAGCCGGAGAGTCGCGGCGGCAAGGCTGCGCTGCAGGTCTCGCTCTTTGCCGACACGCACCCGGTGGTGGAGGCGCTGCGCAAGCTGGACGTCAACGGGCTGACGCCGCTCGACGCGCTTAACCGGCTGTATGAGCTGCAGCAGATGGCAGACCGAGGGTGACACATACTGAACTCCTACGCACCAGACCCGCATATCATTAGGGCGTGAATGTAGTAACATGCTCTCACAACGGGACAAATCCAGAGCAAGCACACGAATTCGGATTCTGCATGAGCGAAATTGATTCAGGACTAGCAGACGCGCGAACACAGACTGTACTGAATATAGGCTACCAAAGGCTATGTAGTTGTCCTTCTTCGCACATAAACTGCTTAACGGCGAAGGAGTGGATAAAGAACCAACTTGGTGTGTGGCAGTTCAACTACGAGGCTCGAGATATCCGTGATAAGAAGCTCCATCCCGCCACATATCCTATTGGCTTATCCAGTCGCCTTATTTCCCTATTCACGCACAGAGGAGAACTGGTAGTTGATCCGTTTGTCGGAAGTGGGACGACACTTGTTTCGGCTCAGGATCTGGAGCGTAATGCAGTAGGTTTTGACTTAAGCAGAAACTATATTGATTTGTGCGAGCAGCGTCTATCTCGCCACACATTGTCCACACTGTCGAGACAGTTGGCGATTGTAGACGATGCTCGCAACATTCCACAATATCTTGAAGAGCAAACTGTTTCGTTCATCATTACGTCTCCTCCCTATGCAAACCTACTGAACCGCCAACGTAAGAACAAGAGCCGGAGGGGTGACGAGAGAAAGAACGAGCAGTACCTAAGAGTTGAGCAATATAGCCAAGACCATAGAGATTTGGGTACTCTCGAACCAGAGGATTTTGGTATATCAATACGAGGTATTTTTTCGGGCCTACTACCACTATTGAAGCCAAAAGGGCACTGCGTTATTAATGTCCCTGATGTTTGGTTTGATAACAGGCGGTACACTCTTCATATCATCATAGTCGAGGCGCTCCGCGATGCTGGTTACGAACTGCGGAACACGATTATTTGGGACCGGACAAACATAGTCAACAGAGTGGGCATCTTTGGCTGGCCCTCCAATTACATTACTATGGGGACTACATTTGAATATTTACTCGATTTTTGGCGACCATAGCGAGTGTGCCAAGCACATATTTTGCTGTGACACAAAGAGAACTTTTGTGCTATAGTAGGGTGTGTGCAAAAGGAGATACCATTTCAATTGGTCGGGTATGGAGAGAGTTA
>QEUY01000560.1 GCA_003577365.1 Chloroflexota bacterium
TCCTCCACGGCGCGGATGCGCGGCAGGTGCAGGTTGGTCGCCACGATCTTGCGCGGGCGCTCGGCGATCTCCAGGGCGCGCTGGAGATGCATATGGCCCATCGGCCCGCCTGCGCCCAGCACCCAGGTCACGCCGCCGGGGCGCAGTTGCGTGCGGATCGGCGCATAGGCCGCCGCGATATCGGCGCCGGCTGCGCCGTAGAGCGCCAGGCTGTCATAGTGCAGCCGCCCGATGTCAAGCTGCACCGGGCGCGGCACTTCCTGGTCAGCGATCACGGCAAAGGCGCCGCCTTTCGACAGGCGGGGAAAGGTGCGCTCCATCAGCGCCGGGTCAGACCCCAAGATAACGATGTCGTCATACTGCTGGCCGTCGGCGTCGGCGATCACGGCCACACCCATCTCCTCGGCCCAGGCAGCCAGATCGGCGGCCAAGGTCTCGTCCTGCACGTCCAACACCACTTGGCCTGGCCGCCAGGCGCGGGCTGCGCCCAGCGTCACCCCGCGGCCGTCGCCCGCGACCCAGAGCGTGCCGCCGGGCTTCCAGGCGGTGCGATAGGCGACACGGTAGGAGGCTTCGACACAGGCCCACGGTTCGGCCAGCGCCGACTCGGCATAGCCGGTCGTGGGCTGGATGGGCAGCAGATAGTTGCCGCCGTCGCCGTTGAGGATGCGCTGGTCGATCACGTTGTACTGCGAAAAGCCGCCCTGGATCTCATAGCCGTAGGCATAGCCCACGCCGCCGACATAGATGTCGGCCTGGACGATAAAGCGGTCGCCCACCTTGTACTGGTCGCGCAGGTTCTCGCCCACGCCGACCACGGTCAGGCTGATCTCATGGCCGAGGACGACCGGGTCTTGGCGCATATCGCGATAGATGCGCGGGTGGTTCTGCCCGGCGCGGATCACCTTGATATCGGAAAAGCAGATGCCGGTGGCGTCGTGGCGCACCAGCAGTTCGTCCGGCCCATAGGTAGGCAGCGGGCGCTCGATCATCTGACCGTCGCGGCCCAGGTTTTCAAAGCCGGCCCCATACAGAGGCCAGAGCCGGTTGCGCTCCGGCAGCGGCGCGTCGGCGCGTTTGTAATCGGCGACTACATCAGACATTGTTTTGCTCCTTGGGGCCGCGCACGCGGTGCGCGGCCCTTTCCATCGAAGAACCTTACCTCGACCTGAGAACAAGAAAAACCTAAAAAGCAGCAACCCTAGAACTTGATCGCGCCTTCGGTCAGGCCGCGCATAAACCAGCGCTGCAGCAGGGCATAGACCACGATCACCGGCGCGGCGCTAAAGAGCAGCATGGCGGCGTCGGCGGCTTCATGCGCGAACTTACCGCGCAAATGGGGCACGGTGGCCGTGGCCGATTCATAGCTGCCGGTCAGTACCTTCTGAATCCCCACCGAGATCGTGAGCTGGTTGTTGCGGTCGATCATCGTGTAGGTGACCAGGTAATCGCTCCACACGCCGACAAAGGCCAGCGTCGCGATCACCACCAAGGCGCTGGTGACCAGCGGGAAGGCAATGCGCCAGAAGATCTGCAGGGCGTTGGCCCCGTCGATGATCGCCGATTCCTCGATCTCGCGCGGGATCGCCAAAAACGCCTGGCGCATGATAAAGATCGGGATGGGCAGCCCTGCCGAGAAGAGCAGGATCAGCCCGAAGAGGCTGTTGCGCAGCTTGAGAAACGACATCAGCTCATAGAGCGCCATCAGCCCGCCGCTGCGCGGGATGAACATCGAGACCACGATCGCCAGGAAGATCAGGTCGCGCCCCCAAAAGTGCATGCGCGCAAAGGCATAGCCGGCCAGCGCCGCCGTGACCACCTGGATCACGGAGACGCCAATCGCCAGGGTAAAGCTGTTGCGCATGTAGATGGGCAGTTCTTGGATGGCCGAGAAGAGATATTCATAGTTGACCAAGCTGAAGCGGCGCGGGATCAGCGCGGCGGAGTTGGTGAAGAACTCCTCGGCGCTCTTGAACGAGGTCGAGATCATCCACAGGATCGGCAGCAGGACGATAAAGACCACCACGAACATAAACAGATGGGCCACCAGTCCGGCGCGGCTGACAGGCAGCCGCAGCCGGCTTGCCGGCGGGGCAGGTCGGATCGGTTGGGTTTGAGATGCGTTCATCGGATTCATCCTCAGGAGCGCGACCAGCGAAAGACGCCGGCGGCGATCAGCGCGCTGGTCAGCCCGACGACAAGACTCAGCGCCGCGGCATAGCCCAGCCGCAGATCGCCCAACTGGAAGGCGATCTGATAGAGATGTAGCCCGATGGTATGGGTCGATTTCTGCGGCCCGCCCATGGTCAGGATCAACATGGCGTCGGTCGTGCCCAAGACGCCCAAGAGCAGCACCATCACCAGCGCAAAGGTCGGCTTAAGCAGGGGCAGCGTGATGTAGCGCACCTGCTGCAGCGCGTTGGCCCCATCCAGCGAGGCCGCCTCATAGATCTCCTGGCTGATGTTGTAGATGCCGATCAAAAAGAGCAGCGTGGGAAAGCCAAAGATGATCCAGACATGCGCCGCGGCCACGGCGGGCAGTGCGGTCGAGACTTGCCCCAACCAGTTGGGCGGGTTCTCGATCCCCCAGTTGCGCAGGTTCGTGTTGATGAAGCCGAACTTGTCGCCGTACATCTCTCTGAACATCAAGAAGCTGACCGCAACCGGCAGGATCGAGGGCAGATAGACCACCCAGCGGTAGAAGCCGGAGCCATACCGCACCCGGCTGATCAGAACCGCCACGATCAACGCCAACACAATTGTCACCGGCACGACCATGAAAAAGTACTTCACGGCCACGAGCAGCGCCTCTTGGGCGGCGCGGTCCTCGGCCATTTCGACAAAGTTGTCCAGCCCGTTGAAATCCCAGCGCGTGTCGGGATAGATAAAACGATAGTCGGTAAACGCCATCAACAGCCCGCGCACGATGGGCCAGATGTTGAAGACTGTATAGAGAATCATGGCGGGCGCAATAAACAGATAGCCCAAGGGGTTGTTGCGCCGCCGCTCGCCGCGCCGGGCGCGCCAGCCACGCCACAGCGCCGCCGGACTTTGGGAACCGGCGAGCGATTCGGATGCTTGTGTCACCTTCCCTCTCCTATCAGCCTAGAAAACGACGGTTGGAGCACCGCCGCCCTGATTTGCCGCAGGGTACACCGTAGGGTGCGTGGCAGGGAGCGCGGCCCGCGCTCCCTGCCACGGCACAGCCTAGCTGCGCAGCTTGTCCATCTCGGCGTGCATTTCGTCGAGCGCGCTCTGCATGGCCTCCTCGGCGCTGAGGTTGTTGGCCGGGTCGAGCGCCTTTTCGATCCAAGGCGCAGCCGCCGTGTTCTGGATGCCCCAGAACAGGTTGGCCGGGAAGGGCACGGAATTGCGCACCAGTTCGATCCCTTCGATCTGCCACTGCTGCACCGGGTCGCCGGCGATGAACTCGTCGTAGGTATACTGATAGGCGGGTTTGGCCGCCACGGTGGCGATCTGCTGGCCCGTGGCCTTGTTGCTGGGGCCAAACCACCACAGATAGAAGTCGATCATCCCCTGCGGG
>QEUY01000561.1 GCA_003577365.1 Chloroflexota bacterium
GGCGGGCTGCGTGCCCGCATTCTGACCGATGGGCTGCTGCGCCGCGGCCCGGCGACCTTGCACACCGCCGTCCCGCTCGACCTCAGCGCCGCCGCCGCGCCCATCGCCAGGCCCCGCCTCCCGTAGGATTGGGGATAGACGCGCGGCCAAAATCTTCTATAATGGAGCAAGCACTACGCCGCCCCCTCATCGCGCGTAGCCGGGCATGCCCCGCCCGGCGTTGATCTCTCAAATCCATTCTGGAGGGTAAATTGGCTACTCACTCACACACCAACCGTCCGCGCGCGTCTCGGCCTCATCTCCTCTCATCCCTCAGAGGGGCACTGCTGCTGGCCCTGGTAGCTTGGGCAATGTCCGGCCCACAGCCGGCCCTGGCCCGTCCGCCCGCCGACATCTATCTCCCGCTGATAGATGTCACCGCCAACGCCGAGCCTGACCCGGCGGAGATTGTACCCAACCAGTATATTGTGACCTTGCAGGAGGTCACGACAGCAGGCAGCGCACAGGCCGGCAGCGCCCCCGCAGCCACTTCGGTTGCCGAAGAGGCCAACGCCATCGCCGCGCAATTTGGCGGGCAGGTTCTGCTGGTCTACCAGACCGCCTTGCGCGGCTTTGCTGCCACCTTCCCCGCCGAGACCATCCCCGCGCTCGAGGCCCACCCGCGCGTCGCCGCGGTCGAGCCGGACCGCGTGGCCCATATCCAGACAACGCAGCCCAACCCCACCTGGGGGCTGGACCGCATCGACCAGCGGCTTTTACCTTTGGACCAAAGCTATACCTACAACTTCGACGGCACAGGCGTACATGTCTATGTCATCGACACCGGCATCCGCGCCAGCCACAACGAGTTTAGCAGGCGCGTCGGCGACGGCTTCAGCGCGGTGTTCGACGGGCGGGGAACCGAAGACTGCAACGGGCATGGCACGCATGTGGCGGGCACGGTGGGCGGCACGATCTACGGCGTCGCCAAAGGTGTGACCCTGCATCCGGTGCGCGTGCTCAACTGCCAGGGGTCGGGCTTTACCTCGTCGATCATCGCAGGCATCGACTGGGTGACGGCGAACCACAGCTCACCCGCGGTCGCCAACATGAGCCTGGGCGGCTTCCCCTCCAATGCGCTCGATACGGCCGTACGCAACTCGATCGCGGCGGGTGTCACCTATGCCATCGCCGCGGGCAACTCCAGCCGCAACGCCTGCTACACCTCCCCGGCGCGCGTGACCCAGGCGCTCACCGTCGGCGCGTCGACCATCGGCGACGCGCGCGCTTCGTTCTCCAATTTCAGCTATTGTCTGGACCTGTTTGCGCCAGGGCAGGACATCACGTCGGCCTGGCTCGACGACGATGACGCCACCAACACGATCAGCGGCACGTCGATGGCGTCGCCGCATGTGGCGGGCGCGGCCGCGCTGCTGCTGGACGCCTACCCCACGGCGACCCCGGCGCAGGTAGCATCGGCCCTGGTCACCTATGCCACGGTAGGCCAATTATCGGCGGTGGGCTTCTTGTCGCCCAACCGGCTGCTCAATACCAGCTTTATCCCAGCTTCGCCGACGACCGCCGTGCCCTAGCGCCTCCCGTCACGCGACCCGGCCCGCCTTGGCGTAAGGCGGGCCGGGCTTTTTCAAGCCATGTATTGTGGATGCGATCTGCCGGCGGGAATGCCTACCCCTTGACGCCCCCCAAGACCACGCCGCGGATGTAGTAGCGTTGGGCGAAGAAGAAGAGCACGATCATGGGCAGCGTCATCAAAAACGCAATCGCCATCATATAGTTCATCTCCTCGGTATAGGTGCCGCGGAAGAGATTCATGCCCAAGGCAAGCGTGTAGTTGTTGGCGCTGGACAGATAGATCAGCGGGCCGTAGAAATCGTCCCAGGTGCGCTGGAAGGTGAAGATCGCCACGGTGGTGAGCGCAGGCAGCGAGAGCGGCAGGAAGATGTTCCACCAGATCTGCAGCCGGCTGGCGCCGTCGATGCGCGCCGCGTCTTCGATCTCTAATGGGATGCCCAGGAAGAACTGGCGGATCAGAAAGATGTTGATCGCGCCGCCGCCAAACCAGGCCGGCACGGTGAGCGGGAGAAAGGTATCCAGCCATTCAATGCGAAAGAAGACGATATAGAGCGGGATCAACGTGACCTGCGGCGGCAGCATGACCGAGGCCAGCGTGGCGATAAACCAAAAATTGCGCCCCGGGAAGCGGATGCGCGCAAAGCCATAGGCGCAGAGCGACGAGGTGAGCAGCACGCCCACCAGCACCGTCACGCTGATAAAGAGCGTGTTCAGCGTCCAGCGCGTGAAGCGCATGTTGGGGTAGTTCCACGCCTCGATATAGTTGGTAAACTGAGGAACTTTGGGCCAAAGCGACGGCGGGAAGATATAGACCTCTGGCTTGGTCTTGAGCGACGTGATGATCATCCACCATAGCGGCACGATCGAGATCAGCGAGATCAGGATCAACACAAAATAGAGCAGGGCCGCGCGCCCTTCCTGCCGCCAGAACTTGCCCTTGGCGGCCTGGTGCTGGCGCGAGCGCGGCACGGGGGTGGCGGTGGCGCTCATTGCTTGACCTCGTAGTAGACATAGGCGTCGGAGCCGCGGAAGATCAACAGCGTCAGCACCAAAATGATGGCAAACATAAACCAGGCCATGGCCGCCGCCATCCCCATCTGCAACCACTTGAAGGCCTTTTCATACAGGTTCAAGTTGTAGACATAGGTGGAAAAGAGCGGCCCGCCTTTCGTCAGCACAAAGGGTGGCAGGAAGTACTGGAAGGTGAAGATCAGCCCGGTCACCAAATTGAAGAAGATCGTGGGCGAGAGCATGGGCAGCGTGATGTGCCAGAAAAGGCGGCGCTCGCTTGCCCCGTCGATCTTGCCTGCGTCGTAGAGTTCCTGCGAGATGCCCTGCAGCCCGGCCAGGAAGATCACCATGGCGGGGCCGATGCTCCACAGGTTGAGCGCGGCCAGCGATGGCAGCGCGGTGCTGGGTTCCGACAGCCAGCCTGAGGTGGGCAGGTTGAGCCGTTCCAGCGTGGCATTGACCAAGCCAAACTCCGGGTTGAGCAGCCAGCCCCAAATAAAGACCATGGCGATGCCAGGGACGATGGTGGGCATATAGAAGGCGGTGCGGAAAAAGCGGATGCCGGGCAAATTCTGGTTGAGCAGCAAGGCCGCGATCAAGCTGGCGCCCAAGCTCAAAGGCACCGACATGGCCGCATAGAGCAGCGTGACCCACAGCGAATGGAGCACGCGCAGATAGTCCTCGGTGAACATATCGCGGTAGTTGCGCAGCCCGACAAATTCCGGCGACTTGAGCAGTGGATAGTCGGTCAGGCTGAGATAGAGCGAAGCCAGCATGGGGCCAAAAGTCCAGAGCAACAGCCCCAAGATCACGGGCAGGATAAACAGATAGCCTTCGACCGTGTCTCGCCAATAGACCTTGGAATGGCGCGGTCGGGTGGGCCGCGGCACGATTTGGGTTGCCATCATCACCTCATTTTCCAGAGACATCCGAGCCAAACGCCGTCGCCGCGCGT
>QEUY01000562.1 GCA_003577365.1 Chloroflexota bacterium
CCTGAGCTATGAGGCCCTGGTCGACATGACCGCCGTCGACCGGCTCAAGCTGCCCATCGCCCAAGGCGAGGCGCGCTTCCATACGGTCTATCAGTTGCGCTCCTACAGCCGCAAGCGCCATCTGATGATCCTCAGCCCTGCCCAGGGCCATGAGAACCCCACCGTGCCCAGCCTGTGCAGCGTCTATGCCGGGGCCAACTGGCCGGAACGCGAGGCCCTCGACCTGCTGGGCATCACCTTTACCGGCCATCCCGACCCGCGGCGCATCTTGATGCCGCCGAACTGGCCCTATCACCCGCTGCGCAAAAATATTCCGGTCGGCGGCGAGGAAGTCCCCTTTAGCCTCACCTGGGACGACCCGCAGTTTGAGACCTTTGGCAAGCAGATTCTGCCCGCCGAGAGCATCGCGCCCACGCTGCCGCCCGGCATGAGCCTGGAAAACATGGTCATCAACATGGGGCCGCACCACCCCAGCACGCACGGCGTGCTGCGTTTGGTGGTGGAGTTGGACGGCGAGACCGTCCTCAACGTCGACCCCGACCTCGGCTATCTGCACAGCGGCTTTGAGAAGAGCGGCGAAAGCAAACGCTACAAAGACTTTGTCTTCTACACCGACCGCATGGACTACCTGTCGGGGATGCTCAACAACCTGGGCTATGTGCTGACGGTCGAAAAGCTCTTGGGGCTGGAAGTCCCCGAACGCGCCCGCGTGATCCGCGTGATCATGTGCGAGCTGCAGCGCATCGCCTCCCATCTCTTCTGGCTGGGCACCCATGTTATGGATGTCTCCGGCACGGGCATGAGCATCATGATGTATGCCACGCGTGAACGCGAGCGCATCCTCGACCTCTTTGAAATGGTCTGCGGGGCGCGTATCACGCTGAGCTATATCCGTATCGGCGGCGTGTGGAAAGACCTGCCGCCGGCGTTCTTCACCAACCTGCGCGAACTGCTGGCGGTGCTGCCCGGCTACTTCGACGACTACGAGCGCATCCTGACCGACAGCCCGGTCTGGCGCGAACGGCTGGAAGGCATCGGCGTGCTCAGCCGCGCCGATGCCATCAACATGGGGCTGACTGGCCCCATGCTGCGCGGCAGCGGGGTGGATTGGGATCTGCGCCGCGACATGCCCTACGGCGGCTATGAGAACTATGATTTCAAGGTTCCCGTGCAGCCCGCCGGAGACAGTTTTGCGCGCTATCTGGTGCGCATGGAGGAGATGCGCCAGAGCGTGCGCATCATCCAACAGGCGCTCGCCAACCTGCCCGATGGGCTCTTCCGCACCGACGACCGTAAGGTAAGCCTGCCGCCGCGCGCCGAACTCGACGTGAGCATGGAGGCGCTGATCCACCATTTCAAGTTGATGACCGAAGGGATGCACGTCCCGCCCGGCATGGCCTACCAGGGTATCGAATCGAGCAAGGGGGAACACGCCTACTATATTTATAGTGACGGCTCGGCTGTGCCCTACCGGCTGCATGTGCGCGGCCCCAGCTTCAACAACCTCTTTGCCATCAGCCGGATGTGTAAAGGCGGCATGCTTTCCGATGTTGTGACCAACATTGGCTCCATTGACATCGTCTTGGGCGACGTCGACCGATAGCAACAGAAGGGAACTCACTTGCGATGATCTTATCCGAGTCGATGCGCGAAGAAATTCGCCAATGGATGGACCTCTATCCGGCGGGCCGCCAGCGTTCCGCCATTCTGCCCGCGCTCTATGTCATCCAGCGCCACTTTGGCTACTGCCCGGTCGAGGCGCAAAACGAGCTTGCCGAGCTGCTCGGCCTGGAGCCGTCTGAGGTAGGCGGCGTCGTGGGCTTCTACAATATGTTCCACGAAGAGCCAAAGGGCGACTACCACATCGAGGTCTGCACCAATGTGCCCTGCATGTTGCGCGGCGGCTATCAATGTCTGCACCACTTTGAAGAAAAGCTGGGCATCCGCCACGGCGAACGCACCGCCGACGGCCAGTTTGCGCTCGACCATATGGAGTGTCTCGGCTCCTGCGCCACCGCGCCCATGGTCATGGTCACCGACCAAAAGACCGGCCAGAGCCGCTATTTCGAGGAGCTGGACTCTGCCGAAGATGTCGAACAGGTGCTGAATCTCTTGGCCCAGGGCAAGGGCTTCGAGACGCTCGAACGCTGGACGCCCGAAGGCGACCCCGCCAATGAAGGCAAGGCCGCCGGCCCCTATCGCTTTGGCGGGATGGAGCAGAAATTCCTGCTCGGCCAGGTGGGCAAAGAGAACAGCCACACGCTCGACGTCTTCGAGGCCGCCGGCGGCTACGCTGCGGCCAAACGCGTGCTGACCGAGATGAAGCCGGAGGAGGTCATCGAGCAGGTCAAGGCCAGCGGCATCCGCGGGCGTGGCGGCGCCGGCTTCCCCACCGGCATGAAGTGGGGCTTCTTGGCCCCGGCCTTCCCGCGCTATCTGGTGGTCAACGCCGACGAATCGGAGCCGGGGACCTTCAAAGACCGCATGATCATGGAATATGACCCCCATCAACTGATCGAGGGGATCATCCTCAGTTCGTATGCCATCCAGGCCGAATTGGCCTTTATCTACATCCGCGGCGAATACTACTTCGCCTATACGCGGCTGGTCAACGCCATCCAAGAGGCCAAGGCCAAAGGCTATTTGGGCAAGGGCATCTTCGGCACGGACAAGAACCTGGAGGTTATCGTCCACCGCGGCGCGGGGGCCTATGAATGTGGTGAAGAGACCGCGCTCCTCAGCAGCCTGGAAGGCTATCGCGGCCAGCCGCGCATGAAGCCGCCCTTCCCTGCCGTGGCCGGCCTCTATGCCAAGCCGACCATCGTCAACAACGTGGAATCGATCTGCAATGTCACCCAGGTCATGCGCCATGGCGTCGAGTGGTATCGCGGCTTTGGCACCGAAAAAAGCCCCGGCATGCGCATCTTCTGTCTCAGCGGCAATGTGAAATATCCGGGGCTATATGAACTGCCCCATGCCGTGCCGCTGCGCGAGCTGATCGAGAAATATGGCGGCGGCCCACAGCACGAGGACACGCCGATCAAGGCCGTCGTGCCCGGCGGCCTGTCGATGAAGATCCTCACCGCCGACCAACTCGACACGCCGATGGACTTTGAGAGCGTGGGCGCGGCCGGCTCGGCGCTCGGCTCGGCGGGTGTGATCGCCATCGAGGAAACGCAGTCGATGGTCGAGGTGGCGCGGCGCACGCTCAGCTTCTATCGCGAGGAAAGCTGCGGCAAGTGCGCCCCCTGCCGCGAGGGCACGGGCTGGCTGGAAGCCATCCTGCTGCGCGTGGAAGCAGGCGGTGGCCGTGAAAAAGACTTGGACCTGATGGCGAAAGTTACCACCTTTATCACCGGACGCAGCTTCTGTCCCTTTGGCGATGCCGCGGTCTGGGGGCTGCAAAGCAACCTGGCTAAGTTCCGCCAGGAATTCGTCGCCCACATCGACGAGACCAACCCCGAAGAGCTTGGCCCGGTGCTGCCGATCCGGCCCATCTACCGGCCCGATTCGGGCAGCGGCAGCACCCTGCGC
>QEUY01000563.1 GCA_003577365.1 Chloroflexota bacterium
GTTGGGGTGGTCAAGGCCTACAGCACGGCAGTGGGGGACGGCCCTTTCCCGGTCGAGTTGATGGACGGCGTGGGCGAGAAGCTGCGCAGCATCGGCGAGGAGTTTGGCGCGACCACAGGTCGCCCGCGGCGCTGTGGCTGGTTTGACGGGGTGGCCATCCGCTACGCCGCCTGGCTCAACGGCATGACCGGGCTGGCGATCACCAAGTTGGATGTGCTGGACAGCTTTGAGTCGATCAAGATCTGTGTAGGCTATCGGCTGCCGTCGGGTGAGGTGATCAGCGACTCGATGCCCGATACGCCCATCCTCTATCAGGTGATGCCGCTCTTTGAAGAGTGGCCGGGGTGGCAGACCTCGACGGCGAACTGCCGGCGCTGGGAGGATCTGCCGGCGGCGGCGCGCGCCTATGTAACGCGGCTGAGTGAACTGGCGGGTGTGCGGCTGGCTTATATTTCGGTGGGGCCGGAGCGCGAGCAGATGTTTGAGGTCTAGCGCAGCGCTACGCTAGTCTGCCTGGCTGCGGACAGAGTCGAACGTGTCGAAGTCGTCGGTGATGAAGTCGACGATGCGTTCGGCCAGCGCAACGGGCGCTTCGATCATGGGGCTGTGGCCGGTATTGCGCAGGACTTCGAGGTTGGCCGCGCCGGGGATGGCGACGAGCGTGCGTGTCGTGGCGTCGCGGTCGACGAGGATGTCCTGATCGCCCCAGATCAGGAGCGTGGGCAGCGTGAGGCGGCGGGCATCGCCGAAGCGATTCCAACGCCCCAGGGCGCTTGCCAGCGCGGTGAAGGCCGCGGGGGCCATGGCCTGAGCGTCGGTCACCAGTTGTTGAAAAAAGGCGACCTGCTCGGCGGGGCCGGCCGCGTCGATGCCCGGATAGGTGGGCATGAGCGTAGCCAGAGCCTGCGCCAGCAGGTCACGGTTGTGGCGCATCTCGTCGAGCAGGCGCAGCACCTCCAGCGGCGTATAGACCCCCTCTACCGGCACCGTGTCCACCAGCGTCAGCGTGCGCAGCAGGTGCGGGTAACGCAGCGCAAGCTCCATGGCGATGGCGCCGCCACTTGCATGGGCTACTAGATCGATCTCGCTCTGCCCCCAGGCCTGCACGAAGGCGGCGATGTCCTCGGCCTGTTCCTCGATGTCATAGCCACGGTCGGGCTTGTCCGATGCGCCGCAGCCGCGCAGGTCGGGCGCGACTGCGTGGATCTCATCCGGCAAGATAGCAAAGAAGGGTTCCCACCAGCGGCCCGTGGCGAAGCTGCCATGTAGCAGAAGCATGGGCAGGCCGTCGGCGTCGCCGTGCAGCCGGTAGTGAAAGCGCAGCCGCGGCGTAGCGAGGCTGTGATGGTGGATGTTGCTCATGCTATCCTCGATCCTGTGCGTGCTGCCGTTCCTGTGCGTCAGGCAAGAAGATCAGCAGGAGGGCGGCGGCTGCTGCCGCGGCCTGCGGCCCCTGGACAAAGCCGACTTCCTCCTCACCGAAGATCAGCCCCGCTTGAACGACTGTGCCGTCGGGGTCGAGCCAGCCGAGCGCGCCGCCCTCGAAAAGCCCGTGGCTGTGGACTTGCCCGTCAGGGGTGAAGGTGCCGAGTTCGCGCTCGGCGTATTGGGTGTCGCGGAAGACGCGTCCCTGGGTATCGACGCGGCCGATGGGCAGGCCCTCGTTCCAGCGGATGAAGTAGATGCGGCCGTCTGCGGTGAGAAAGCCGACCGGCTCATCGGTATGTCCGGCCTCGCCGTGATGGCGGCGCGCGATGAGCGTATACGGCTCGTCGGGGGGATAGGTCATTCGCGTAGTCATTAATTGCCGATCTCCGTGATTTGAGCAGACACTGCGGCCAAGATGTCTGGGTTGGCCGCTGCGAGCAGGGGGAAGGAGTGGGTGCGGAAGTCGCCGGCCCGCGCCGGAACGGGGAAAGGCCGGCGACCGCTCAGTGGCTGGACTACGCCGCCCGCTTCGGCAAGGATGAGCAGGGCGGCGGCGAGATCCCAGATTTTGGGGGTCGCTTCAATGGCGGCGAGGGCGGAGCCGTCGGCGACCTTGAGCAGATGATAGGCGGCGCTGCCGAGGATGCGCGGTTTGAGCGGCGTGTCGACGCGATAGCGGCGGCCCGTACGCGTGCAGCACATGATGAAGTGCTGGCTGTCTACGCGGCGGTCGCCGGCGGTCGCGATGGGGAGGCGGTTGAGGGCTGCGCCAAAGCCTTTGCTGGCGGAAAAGGTTTCGTGTAGCGAAGGAAAGCCCACTGCTCCAACCACGGGAACCCCCCACTCTAACAACGCAATACTAGTGCCCCAAACCGGAAGACCGCGCGCAAAATTGGTGGTGCCATCGATTGGGTCCACGACCCAGGTAAAGCGCAGAGCCGGGTCGTAGGTAGTCGTGCGTTCTTCGCTCAACACGGCGTGCGCGGGGTAGATTTCGCCGAGACGCTTGGCGAGCAGTTCGTCGACCGCTTGGTCGGTCTGGGTCACCAGCGTGCCGTCCGCTTTGCGGGTGGGGATGCGCGCGCCTGTCAGACGTTCGATCAGCGCGGTGGCTTCGTCGAGCAGGTGGAGCGCCGTGTCGAGGTATGGAGCGTAGGAAGAATTTTGCATCATGGCAGGCTCACGGAATCAAGCAAGGTGACAAGGGCATTGGCCAGCAAAAAGGAGAGAGGTCCTGCCCCGGCTGCGTTAGCCCAGGATGACAGGCTCTTCAGCATAGCGGATCAGCGTTGGCTGTTCGCTTTGGGCCAGGGCCACCACAATGGTCAGGGGGCCGAGACGGCCCCAGAACATGGTAAAGGCGATCAGATAGCGGCCTAGGTCGTCCAATGTGGCGGTGAAGTCCAGCGTATAGCCGGCGTTGGCAAAGGCGCTGACGACTTCAAAACCGATAGGGAAGATACGGGCTTCCATGGCAAACGACAATGCGAGCGTGATGACAGTGACCAGCAGCGTGCTGACCGTCATGATGGCGACCGCTTTGGCAATGGTTTCATTGGGTAGAGTGCGCTGGAAGGCGACGGCAGAGCTGTGGCCCTTGGCGGTGGCCAGGACGGCGAAGAGCAATACGCCCACCGTGCTGCTGCTGACGCCGCCCGCCATGCTGGCCGGCGCGCCGCCGATAAACATCCAGAGCATGATCACCAGTTGCGTGGATTCGCTCAACTGCGTCAACGGCAGGATGGTCATGCCTGCGGTGCGGGCTGAGACTATCGTAAACAGCCCTGCCGACAGCCGGTCCAGCCAAGGCAGGTCGGGGTAGATCACACTGTGTAGCTTGGGGTCCAGCCAGATCACAAGCGAGCCGGTCAAGGTCAGGATGGCTGTCAGGGTGAGCGTGATGCGTGTGTTGAGCGACCACTGCCGGCTGCCCGTAGATGTCCATAGATCGTACATCACGGTAATTCCAAAGCCGCCCAAGAGGATCAAGCTGCCGAGCACTGCCAGCGTAAACCAGTCAGTGCCAAAACCAAAGAGGATGCTGTACTGAGTCCCCGTAAAGAGGTCAAAGCCGGCATTGCAGTAGCTGCTGATGGCGTGG
>QEUY01000564.1 GCA_003577365.1 Chloroflexota bacterium
CATTCAGACGGCATCTTGACCAACAACTGGCAAAACGCCACGCGCTTTGTCAACGAGATCAACTCGTCGGCGGTCTTTGTCAACGCCAGCACGCGCTTCAACGACGGCGGGCAGTTTGGCTTGGGCGCGGAGGTGGCAGTCAGCACCCAGAAGCTCCACGCCCGCGGGCCAATGGGGTTGGAAGAACTGACAACTTATAAGTGGATCGCGCTGGGTGACTTTCATGTACGGCCCTAGCAACGGGCCGGCCAGCCCCACGCATGAATACACGCATAAAACAAGTAGGCGTGTGCCGCACGCCTAGCAGTGCGGCACGCTCAACGTGCGCAGGATGGTTTCCAAGTGGCGCACAGCCAGCGAGAAATGCCCTTCGTTGGGCACAACTTGCAGACGGCTGTTGCGCAGCGCCGCCGCCAGATGCAGCCCCATAGCGAGCGGCGCATTGCGGTCGGCGTCCCCGTGCCAGAGGTAGACCGGCAAGGTAATCTCTTCTAGGGCAAACCCCCAGGGACGGCTGACCAACATAGCATCCCAAGCAAGGCCGCGGCCCCCCCGCCGCCAGGCCTCGTGCAGCAACGCCAAAAAGGATTGGCGCACGCGCGGCTCGGCCAAGACGGCTTGGTCTACCGGCGGCAGACCGGCGGTGGCGCGGGCCATCCACTTGTCGGGCTGGTGCATCCCCTGGCGCATCAGCCAGATCAGCCCCCGGCTGAACCGCGACGACCGCCGCGCCGCGGCAAAGTAGCGCAGCCCAGGGCTGCGCCGCTCGGCGGGTTCCAGCGCCTCCCACGGCGCGATCCCGCTGACGATCGCGGCGCGGGTGATGCGGTGCGGCATGACCCGGGCGCAGGCAGCGAGATAGGGCGCACCGGCAGAGAGCGCCAGCAGCGCAAAGCGATCTATTTTAAGTGCAGCCGTCAGCGCGGCCAGATCGGTCGGCCAATCCAACAGGCGGCGCGCCGGTTTATCGTCCGATTGTCCGATGCCCGGACGGTCGGGGACGATAGCGCGGATGTGGAGGCGCGCCAACAGCGTCGGGTCGAACAGCTCCGGTTCACGCCGGCAGCTTGGGTTGCCGTGCAGCCAGATCACAGGCGACCCCGCGGGGTCGCCATACTCGGCGTAGGTCAGGGCACGATGGTCGGGCAGCGTCAACGTCTTGGAGTGAATCAACATAGCCTTTCCCGCCTTAACTGAAACACAGCGCGATCTGCATCATACCAGAGGAAAGTCACCATGCCCATTGCTGCAGACTCATCGCACGGTGTGGATACGGATAGCTCGCTCGACGGGCTGCTGATGCGGCTGGCGGCGCGCTTGGCGGTTGCGCCGGGCGACCCGGCGGGGCGCGTCGAGGCCATCCTCGCCGAGCTGCGCGCCGCGCTGGAGGTCGACTGTGTGGGGCTGAACCTGTTGTCCTCGGATAGCGACGATGCCGGCCGCGCCCGCCACTATCACGCTACCCTTGGCCCCTGCCCGGTGCGCGAACTGCTGGCGGCGGAGCCGGCGCTGGTCGAAGAGCTGCGCCGAGGACAGGCGGTCGTCTATCCACCGGCGGAACAGCCTTTGCCCAAAACGCTGGCCGCGGCGGGGGTCGGCACAGTGCTGCTGCTGCCGCTGCAGGCAGCGGAACGCTGGGTAGGTACGCTGGGGCTGGCGATCCACCGCGCCGAAGCGCGCTGGCCCGCGGCGGTGATGACCTCGCTGCAGATGTTTGGCTGTATTGTGGCGGGGCTGTTGCGTGCGCCGAGCGAGTTGGATGCGGGGGAAGCTTGGATAGCAATGGCGTTGGAGGCAGGCGGGATCGATGTCGGAATGTGGAACCTAGTGACAGGTGGCACCCGGGCTACCTATCATATTGCCAAGGCTCAGAGCAAACAAGCGCCTGCTCATCCTATCGAACCCGTCCACACCTACACAGATTATTTAGAACTGGTCCACCCTGAGCACCGCGGACGGCTGCTGTCGACAATTGAAGCCGCCATCAGAGCAGCCGTCCGCGGCGGCGATCCCTCATTTCAGGTAGAGTATATCCTCGTTCAGCCCAATGGCAATCGGCATTGGGTAGAGTTTTCGGGCCGCGTGCGGCGCGATGCCAGCGGTGTGCCAACCCTTGTCGAGGGGACCTTGGTTGACATTACCAAGCGCAAGCAGATCGAACAGGAGCTGAACCAACAGCGCCAACTGCTCTTGCGCCAGACACGCCTGATGGAACAGACCGAGCAGGTGGCGGCGACCGGCGGTTGGGAATGGGACCTAGAAGCCGACATCGTCTATTGGACGCCGGAGATGTACCGCATCTATGGTTTTGCGCCCGACAGCCCGCTGCCGCCGGCGGATGAACTGATCCGGATGGCTACGCCTGAGTCCGCCGAAAGGCTGAGGGTCGCCATCCAGCAGGCATTGGCCACGGGCAAGGCGTATGACCTGCAGATCGAGATCGTCAACCGCCAGGGCGAGCATGTCCCCGCGCGTGCGACGGGCCGGGCCGAAATGGAGAACGGCCGCGCCATCCGCCTCTACGGCACGGTGCAGGACATCACCCAACGCACCGAACTGGAGCGCCAATTGCGCGAGGCGCGGGCGCTGTATCGCTCCTCCCCGCGGCCAGACACCGATTGAGCGTATCCGGGCCGGCGGGCCTCGCGCCTGACTGCACGCCCTTTACATCCCTCCATCGCTCTTGCGCCACCATTCTTTCCCCGCCATTTTCCCCCCATCACAGCCACGCCGCCCGCGCTGGGGCTGCGGCGCGGCTGCGCGCTGCCGCCTGCTATCAACCGCAACATGATCAGCAGACGCATTCACATGAATATGCAAACTGCGTCGCAACTTTTTGTGTCATTCTGCGTCATCTAAATTCGATACACAGAAACTCATTCTGCTGTTATCGACATTCGTCTTGCACCGTCGAGCTTGGTCTACAAGAAGGAGAGTTTGATGACGCTCACACGCTCACTACGCATCACACTGGTGCTCACGCTGGCCCTGGCGGCGCTGCTGCCGCTGCGCGGCGTGGTGGCTGCGCCGATCGCGCCGCCGCTGCCGATCACCGGCCCGCGCCTGACGCCCCCCATCCCGCTCAAGCCCGTCGACCTGCTGGTCAACGCGCCGCTGGCGATCAACGCCCTGGAGGCCGATGCCGCCGACGCGGGCCGCCGCCAAGAGGAGCCGGGCCGCGGCGTGCGCCAGACCTTGACCGGTCTGGGCGCAGGCCTGACCCTGTATGACACGCCCAACGTCTGTAATAACTTCAACGCCGACATTGGCTGGTCGGCCAGCGACGGCAACCCGGATATCTGGACCGACTGGTACAGCGGCTGGGGCGCGTTTGCGCTCGACGAGGGTGAATATCGGGCGGATGTGGTCGCCTTTACGCGCGAGCGCGCGGTGGGGCCGGGCAACCGCTACAATGACCTGGAGAGCAAGGGCGACGGCGAGCAGTACGCCGCCAAGATCGCCAGCCACAAACCCTATGCCGCCGGCTTTGGCAGCCCGCGCATCCCGGTGCCTG
>QEUY01000565.1 GCA_003577365.1 Chloroflexota bacterium
ATGCGCCGGGCGCTCCCGTGTGCTGACAACATCGCGGCTGCGCCGTCGCAGCCGATCTTGTGAGCGCGCACAGACGCGACGGCGCATCATTGTGCCTTGTGTAGGAGATAGAAATCAAATTTGTCCTGCCCACAGTGGGAATCTATGGCGAAGCCAGTGGAGAACGCGGCCAACTTCTATGCCCAAACGAACAGACATTACAACCATCCTGATCATCGGCTCCGGGCCGATCGTCATCGGCCAGGCGTGTGAATTTGACTATTCCGGCGCGCAGGCGTGCAAGTCGCTGCGCCAAGAGGGCTATCGGGTGGTGCTGGTCAATTCCAACCCGGCCACGATCATGACCGACCCGGAAATGGCCGACGCCACCTATGTGGAGCCGCTGACGGTCGACGTTCTGGAAAAGATCATCGCCCAGGAGCGCCCCGACGCCCTGCTGCCCACCGTCGGCGGGCAGACCGGCCTCAACCTGGCCGTGGCACTGGCCGAGGCAGGCATCTTGGATAAGTACGGGGTCGAGCTGATCGGCGCCAACCTGCGCGCCATGCAGGTCGCCGAAGACCGCGACCTCTTTAAGCAGACCATGACCGCCGCCGGGCTGGAATCGCCGCGCAGCGCCATCGCCCACAACTTGGCCGAGGCGCGACGCATCGCGCAGGAGGTGATTGGCCGCTACCCGATCTTTATCCGCCCCTCATTCACCTTGGGCGGCAGCGGCGCGGGCACGGTCTTCACCCCCGAAGAGTTCGACGAAAAGGTGGAATGGGGTCTGAAGGAAAGCCCTGTGCATACGGTGCTGATCGAAGAATCGTTGATCGGCTGGAAAGAATTTGAGCTTGAGGTCATGCGCGATCGCGCCGACAACTTCGTGGTCGTCTGCACCATCGAAAACCTCGACGCCATGGGCGTGCACACCGGCGACAGCATCACCGTCGCGCCGGCGCAGACGCTGACCGACAAGGAGTATCAACGGCTGCGCGACCAGGCGCGCATCGTCATGCGCTCGGTGGGCGTGGAGACGGGCGGCAGCAATGTGCAGTTCGCCGTCGATCCTCAGACGGGCCGCGTGGTCGTGATCGAGATGAACCCGCGCGTCTCGCGCTCCAGCGCCCTAGCCTCCAAGGCGACCGGCTTCCCCATCGCCAAGCTGGCGGCCAAGCTCGCCGTAGGCTATACGCTCGACGAACTCAAGAACGACATCACCGAGCAGACCGTCGCCGCCTTCGAACCGTCGATCGACTATGTGGTCGTCAAGATCCCGCGCTGGGCCTTCGAGAAATTCCCCGGCGTCGACCGCGAGCTGGGGCCGCAGATGAAGTCTGTGGGCGAGGTGATGGCGATTGGCCGCACCTTTAAGGAGGCGCTGCAGAAGGGCGTGCGCAGCCTAGAGATCGGGCGCGATGGCTTGGGGCCGCTGGAGCGCGACGAGACAGGCAACTTCCGCGGCTATGACCCGGCCACCGAACTGCACGATCTGCTGCGCGTGCCCAACCGCGACCGCCTCTTCGCCGCCTATGAAGCCCTGCTGCGCGGCGACAGCCAGACAACCATCTGCCAGTTGACCGCCTATGACCCTTGGTTTGTGGCGCAGATGGCCGAGATCGCCCACTTTGAGCAGGGCCTCACCCGGCTGGATGCGGCCACGCTGCGCCAGGCCAAACGCATGGGCTTCTCCGACAGCCAACTGGCGCGCTTGGTGCGCCGCCGCGCGGCGAGCGCCACGCCCATCACCGTGCCCATCATCATCGATGTGCCGGGCTACGCTGCCGGCACGCCGCCCACCACCGAAACCGCGCTGCGCGGTCTGCGCCAAGCCGCCGGCGTGCTGCCCACCTATCACCAGGTCGACACCTGCGCCGCCGAGTTCGAGGCCTACACACCCTATCTCTACAGTTCGTATGAGAGTGAGAGCGAAGCCCTGCCCACCGACCGCCGCAAGGTGATCATCTTGGGCGGCGGCCCCAACCGCATCGGCCAGGGTATCGAGTTCGACTACTGCTGCGTCCATGCCAGCTTTGCGCTGCAAGAACTGGGCTATGAGACGATCATGGTCAACTGTAACCCGGAGACGGTCAGCACCGACTATGACACCAGCGACCGGCTCTATTTCGAGCCGCTGACCTTTGAGGATGTGCTCAACATCGTCGACCGCGAGAAGGCCAACGGCACGCTGGCGGGCGTCATCGTCCAGTTCGGCGGGCAGACGCCGCTCAACCTGGCCGCCAGCCTGCAAGCCGCCCAGGTCCCCATCCTCGGCACCTCGCCCGACGCCATCGACCTGGCCGAAGACCGCGACCGCTTTGGCGCGCTGTTGGAACAACTCGACATTCCGGCCCCGGCTCACGGCAGCGCGCGCAGCACCGAAGAGGCGGTTGCCATCGCCGAACGCATCGGCTACCCGGTCGTCGTGCGCCCTTCCTATGTGCTGGGCGGCCGCGCCATGGCGATTGTCGACGACGCGCCCGCGCTGCGCCGCTATATGGCCGAAGCCTTCACCGTTTCATCTGAGCGATCAATCCTGATCGACCAGTTCCTGGAGGACGCCTTCGAGATCGACGTCGACGCCATCTGCGATGGCCGGCAGGTGGTCATCGGCGGCATCATGCAGCACATCGAGGAGGCCGGCATCCACAGCGGCGACAGCGCCTGTGTGCTGCCGCCCTACAAGATCAGCGCCTATCACCTGGCGATCATCCGCGAATACACCGAAAAGCTGGGCATGGCGCTGGAGGTGCGCGGGCTGATGAATGTGCAATACGCCATCAAAGACGACGTGGTCTATGTGCTGGAAGTCAACCCGCGCGCCAGCCGCACCGTGCCCTTTGTCAGCAAGGCCACGGGCGTTCCCTTGGCCAAACTCGCCGCCAAGGTGATGGTCGGGGAGACACTCGCCGGTCTGGACTTTGTGCAGGAACCAGGGCTGGACGGTTTCTTTGTCAAAGAAGCGGTGCTGCCCTGGAAGAAATTCACCGGCATCGACACCGTCTTGGGGCCGGAGATGCGCTCCACCGGCGAGGTGATGGGCCATGCCGCCAGCTTCGGCCATGCCTTTGCCAAGAGCCAGATGGGCGCGGGCACAGCCCTGCCCCTGGCCGGCGGCGTGTTGATCACGGTCAACGACTATGACAAGGGGGGGGCGCTCAAGATCGCGCGCGACCTGCACCGCTTGGGTTTTGACATCTACGCCACCGAAGGCACGGCGGCGTTTATCGGCGGCGCGGGCGTTCCGGTCACCGTCTTGGACAAGGCGATCACCGGCAATGGCGGCTACACCACGCTCGACGCCATGCGCGATGGCAAAGTGCAACTCGTCTTCAACACCCCGCTCGGCCCCAACGCACGCGAGGACGGGGCCAAGATTCGCACACTCGCCACCCGCCTAGAGATCCCGCTGATCACCACCTTGTCAGCGGCGCAGGCCGCGGTCAACGGCATCCGCGCCATGCGCCAGCGCGAGCTGGCGGTGCGCTCGCTGCAAGAGCATTACGCCAAGCAGGTCGGGGAGTAGGGGCAACGCCAAGCAGGTCGGGGAGTAGGGGCAAAGAGATTTCACCGCAAAGGCCAGAAAAGAGCAGAGGAGAAAGGACCTGTAGGGGCCGCCCCCCGTGGCGGCCCGTCGCGCCTGCGGACAGGCACGGGGGGCGGCCCCTACGATGCCACCGCTGCGACCCCCGCTCTCTTTACTTTCTCTGATCTTTGCGTCCTCTGCGTACTTTGCGGTAAATTCCTTGCGGTAAATCCTCTGCCTATCTGCCCACTGCCCACTGCCTCCCAATATCCCTGCGATACTGTGCGCCGTTGAAGTGGATCACATCCACTCCGGCATAGGCCTTGCGAACCGCCTGCGGCAAACTCGCAGCCACCCCAGTCACGGCCAAGACGCGGCCCCCGTTGGTCAACAGCCGGTCATCCTTCCATT
>QEUY01000566.1 GCA_003577365.1 Chloroflexota bacterium
TGGGACAACGGCACCAGCATCGACCAGATCGAGCAGTACTATGTCGATACCGGCTTCCGCGACTGGAAACATGCTGAGACCGGCGGCGGGATGATCAAGGTGCAGCACCCTGAGTTCGAGTTGTTCACCACTGGCCTGCACTACCGCTCCGGCGTGGCCTGCGCCGACTGCCATATGCCCTATATGCGTGAGGGCAGCGTCAAGGTCTCGGACCATTGGCTGCGCAGCCCGCTGGTCAATCTGGAGGCGGCCTGCCAGACCTGTCACAAGTTCCCCGAAGAGGAACTGCGTAGCCGCGTCGCCGTGATCCAGGACAAGACCGCCGAGCTGCTGCGCCAGAGCGAAGAGGCGATCTTGGGCGCGATCGACGCCATCGTCGCCGCCCAGCAGGCCGGCGTGCCGGAAGAGCAACTGGCCGAAGCCATGGACCTGCATTGGAAGGCGCAGATGCGCTGGGACTTTATCTCGTCGGAGAACAGCACCGGCTTCCACAGCCCGCAAGAGGCGGCGCGCGTGCTGGCCGATTCGATTGACCTGGCGCGCCAGGCCGAACTGTCTGCCGTCCGCGCCATGAGCGGCGCTCAGACCGCGAGCCTGGAACTGGCCGCCGCCAAATAGTTCGCGCCGAGCGGGCTGTATTGCTCATCACAGCATAACCGGCGAAGGGGGCCACAGCGGCCCCCTTCGATTTTGCCCTGTTCTCTTTGGATAGCTATCTTCTCGCCCATGCGAGTCAATGACAGCTAGACACAACTCCAAAGCTATAGTATATTCGCTAGGTCTCGCTCACCTGCCGGCTCCCCTTGTCCTGGCCGTGAGCGTTTCTCTCCGCCTGCTGAGCATACTCAAGCTGCGCCCATACGACGGCCTCATCCTCCGGGGTTTCCGCCGGCGCTTGCTGCCCTCTGCATAGCCGTCCCCTCTACAGTCACTTGCGCCATGCCGCCTTTCCTCGCGTTGTCCTTTCCTCGCGTTGTCCTTTCCTCGCGTTGTCCTTTCCTCGCGTTGTGGCGTCTGTCCTGTATCCCTGTTCATGTCGGTCCACCCAAGGAGGTTCCTCGATGTCCATACCCAAAATGAGGCGTTCTCTGATTCGCCGCGTGGGTCTGCTTGCGCTGTTCGGCGTGATCTGTGGCGGCATTCTCTTCTTCCCCAAGATCGGCGATGCTGCCGGCGACGGCAACGTCGCGCCCACCAATATTGCCTGTCAGGGCTGGGAGCGCGACACCGTGCTCATCTCCTGGCAAGATAACGACGGCGACGAAGTCAACTATCGCATCGAACGCTCGATTGACGGCGCTGCTTTTAGCGAGATCGCCACCGTCTCGCCCAATGCCGGCGGCGGCTATGACGCCTATCGAGATACCGGCGTCGATGTCAACAAGCGCTATCGATATCGAGTACGCGGCGCGCACGGTGACGGCAGCTTCACCGGCTACAGCCCGGTGTGCAGCAAACGCCGCCTCTTTGAGACTTCGAACACGCCCAACAACGGCTTTCGCATCTTCTACGGCCTCACCGGAACCACCGACGACTGCCCGGCCATCGACGGCAACCGCGTCTGCCTAGCCAACACCAGTTTTCTCAACATCCAGCAGACCGCGCTGGAAGGCTCAGCCGACGCCTTTGGCCGGCTCGGCTTCGACAGGGATGCCGCCGCGCCCAGCGGTGGGCTGGACAAAATCCCGGTCAACGTCGTCTGGTGCGACGGCGGAGGCTGCGCCGGCGGCAATTCGCTGGGGCTTTCGCCCATGCTCTTGGAAACTGCCTTTGACCTCACCACGCGCGCCGGCGACCCGATCGCCTACTTGGTGGGCGAGCATGAGACCTTCCACTTCCAGCAGTTCAAATATGGCGGGCTCAACGACCCCGCGGCCAAGTGGGTGATCGAGGGCCAGGCGCGCGCTTCGCAAGACAAGGTCTGTATCGGCGGCGACCGGGCTACGGCGCTCTGCTTCGACGATATCGCCGTCGGCTATGCCGGCTATGTGCCGGAGGTTAACGGCTATTTGGCGAACACCGCCACGCCGGTCAACCGCTCGGACTACGGCGCAGCGCTCTTTTGGGCCTATGTCACCGAGAAGTACGGCACGTCCGCTGCCGGCGACGCCACCGAGAACGGCATGAACCTGATCGTGGAGTTCTGGAAGCAATCCGCCGCCACGCCCAACCGGGACGGCATTGCCGTGCTCAACAGCGCCCTGCAGGCCTTGGGCAAACCGCAGCGCTTCCGCGATATCTGGAAGGACTTCGCCGTCGCCAACTATGCCAAGAACCTGACCGGCTCGCCCGTGCCGGATAAATATAAGTATGCCGACATGGCGGAGACAGGCGGCAACTACAACGCCGTCAGCTTTGCCGTCAACCAGCCGCTGGCGCTCAATACGCCCTTCCTGCGCACCGGCGAGACGGTCTATCCCTGGGCGGCACGCTATTACCGCTTTACGCCCGCCGCCAATGTCCCCGTGCTGGATATCCGCGTGACGCAGGACACCAACACCCCGGTCTATTACACGGTGTTGGGCATCCGCAACAACGGCATTGCCTTTGAGTACAACAGCGAAGGCCGCAACCTCAACCAGACGGTGCTCAATAACAGCTTTAGCGAGGTGGTGGTCGTCGTCGCCGGGATGGACAGCCTGGCAAACTATCGGGTCAGCGTCAACGGCACGCAGCCCACGCTGACGATCCTCAACCCGACCACGACCAACCGGGCACGCGTCGGCAGCAACACCGCGCCGGAGAAGTTCCGCGTGGCGGTGCAGGTGCTGGCGGGCGACGGCGCGCCGCTCTCCGGTGTCGACCTGGCCCGCTTCAACTTCCGCATCGGCGCCAAGGATGTGCCCGCCGACCAGATCTTGACCTCGGCCAAGATTCAAGACCAGCAGTGGTTTGTGGTGCGCGCTGTGCCGCAAGACAGCCCCGGCGCCTATGACCTGACCGTCAACTATGACAACAGCACCGTGCTTTCCGCCACGCGCACCTCGGCGGTGGACTACACGCCGCGCACCGACGCCGATAACGTGTTGATTATCGACCGTTCGGGCAGTATGCTTGGCCCCAAGCTCGACGCCGCCAAGAATGCCGCCCGTCTCTATGTGGATAGCTGGCGGGTGGGCGACAAGGTGGGCGTGGTCTCCTTCAACCAGACGCCCGTCACCGATATGCAACTGGCCGACTGGAGCGACAGCGGCGCCAACACCCGGCAGCAGGCTTTCAATGCCATCAATGGGCTGGCTGCGGAGGGCGGCACCAACATCGGCGATTCGCTGACGATGGGCTTTGGCGAACTGCAGGCGCGCGGCAACAACGCCCACGACTGGGCGCTGGTGCTTCTAAGCGACGGCGTCGAGGAGGCGTCTAGCCCTGCTGTTCCCTTTGCCACGGCCATCACCAACATCAGCACGGCGGCGGGCAAACGCCCCGTGATCCACGCCGTGGCGATCGGCCCCAACGCCGATGGCCCCAAGATGCAGAATGCAGCCACGGCGACGGGCGGCACCTAT
>QEUY01000567.1 GCA_003577365.1 Chloroflexota bacterium
GGCGACGGCCAGATCACCGGCGTGGAAGGCGACATCATCGTCCAGAACTGCCATGGCAACCTGGTGCTGGCCCAGACCGGCCCCGCCACCCTGGATACCGTCGGCGGCGACGCCAGCATCCACAAGGTCGCCGGCGGCCTCAGCCTGGAGAACGTCGCGGGGAACCTGACCGCGGTGCGCATCCAAGGGGCGCTGCAGGTGCAAAGCTGCGCCGGCGACCTGGCGGCCAAGGAGATCCAAGGGCCGGTCGAGGTCGAGTCGGTGGCCGGCAACGCCACGCTGACCAATATCCAAGGCCCGCTGGCGCTCACGGCCGTCTCCGGCGATCTCGTCGCCAGAGAGATCGCCGGTCCCGCCGCGGTTGAGACCGTGCAGGGCAACGCCTCGCTGGCGCAGATCCTTGGCCCGGTCCAGGTGGAAAGCTGCGCCGGCGACCTGTCCGTGCGCGACGCGACAGGCAGCGTCGACGCCCGCGCCGGGGGCAACGCCGGTCTGCGTCTCCAGCTTCCTGCGGGCGGCCACTGCCGGGTGCGCGCCGGCGGCGACATCAGTTGCCGCGTCCCGCCCCAGGTCAACGCCCAAGTGCGGCTGGTGAGCCGCGCCAACGACATCCGCGTCAAACGGCTGGGGGGCGACCCCGAACGCCGCCAAGGCAGCGCCGAGTTCAGCCTGGGCAGCGGCGAAGGCGTGATCGACCTGGAGGCAGGGGGGGCGATCAGCTTGGTCGGCAAGATCGAGGAAACCCCTGAATTCCAGTTCGGTCCCTTCAACGTCGAGATGGACGCCGAGGCCCAGCGCGAGATGGTGGAGCGCACGGGCGAATGGATCCAGCAGTTTACCGAGCAGGTCGAGAGCCAGATGGAGGCGCTTTCCGCCCAGCTTGACGCGCGGCTGGCGCAGTTGGGCACCGGCGACGAGATCGCCACGCGCGTGCAGGCCAAGGTGCAGCAGGCCATGCGCAAGGCGGAGGACAAGATTGCGGCGGCGGTGCGCCAGGCCGAGCAGCGCGCCCGCGCCGCCGAACGCGAAGCGGCGCGCATGGAGCGCCGCCAGCACATGGGCTATGGCTACCCCACCCCACCCACGCCGCCCACCCCGCCTGTGCCCCCCGTCCCCCCGCGGGCGCAGCGCGCCAAGAGCGCGCCGGTCAGCGACGAGGAGCGCATGGTCATCCTGCGCATGGTGGAGGAAGGTAAAATTTCGGTGGAGCAGGCCGAAAAGCTGCTCGCCGCCCTTGACCGTTCAACCTAAAGAGACCGGCGCACAGACTGGCAGCATATCCCGAACGCATTTTCAAGGAGATGGCAAATGGAGCACTCTATGGTACGATGGACGCCCGGCGACAGCACGGACGCGGCAGGCAACCCCAGCGGGGATAAGGACGCAATGGCAACCGCAGAAGAGCGCATGGCAATCCTGCGCATGATCGAACAAGGCAAAATCAGCGCCGAAGATGGCGCACGGCTCCTGGCCGCGCTAGGTGGGCGCAAACAGGCCGCGCCACCTCCGCCGGCGTCGGGCGCAACCACACGCGGCGAGGTCTTTGACACCTCGCGCGGGCTGCGCATCCGCGTTTATGACCTGGTCAACAACCAGGCCAAGGTCAACGTGAGCGTGCCGGTCGGGCTGTTCCGTCTGATCCAGCGCTTTATCCCGGCCTCGGCAGGGGTCGACCTGGCGCAGATCGAGCAGGCGATTGAATCGGGCGCGATCGGGCGCATCGTCGAGGTCGTCGACAACGAAGGCGGCACGCGCGTCGAGATCGGCATCGAGTAAGCCGTTTCATCGCCCCTCTCCTAACCGCATCCTAGTCCTTGCGCTCGCCTGTCTCCTCCGGGATTTCAGGCGGGCGTAGCGCGCTGTCGGGGGGCTGTCAGCCAACCGTCAGGCAACAACCATGGTGTATAATAGGATACAGAGAGCAAGGGCAGCCGGAAGCTAGATAACGGCGTTGCGGCGCGCTCGGTCGAGCGTGCGCACAGATGCTATACAAGGCTATCTATACAAGACTACCTATATAACGCTATAAAGGAGAAGGCAATGTTGGCCTGGCTGCCATGGGCCTGGGTTGTACTTGCCCTGATCTTTGTCATCGCCGAGATCTTCACCGCCGGCTTTTTCCTCATCTGTTTTGGGGTGGGCGCAGCCGGCGCGGGGCTAGCGGCTTTTCTCGGCGCCAGCGTCGAATGGCAGTTTGCCATTTTTGTGCTGCTGTCGTCGCTCGCCGTCGTGCTGGTGCGCCCGTTCGCCAACCGTGTGAGCAACCCCAACACCCATCTGGTCGGCATCGACCGGGTCTTGGGCAAAGAAGGGGTTGTGTTGGAGACGATCGACCCGATTTCGGGCCGCGGCGTGGTGCGCATCAACAGCGAGCAGTGGTCGGCAGAGTCGACCGAGGGCCGGCCCATCGTGGCGGGCAGCCAAGTGGTCGTCGTCGCCGTACAGGGCACGCATCTCAAGGTGCAGCCCATTCTGCCTGCCTAGCGCAGCTAGGAAAGACATCTAGGAAAGAAGAGGATATTCAATGGAAGGAATCACCATGCAAGGAGTAGCCGTCCTGGCCCTGCTGGTCATGTTGGCGATCTTTGTCTTTATCATCGCCCTCACCGGCCTGCGTATTGTCTCGCCCTATGAAAAGGGTGTGGTCGAGCGGCTGGGCCGCTATCAGCGCACCGCACAGCCCGGCCTCACGCTGATCATCCCCTTTCTCGACACGATGCGCAAGGTGGATATGCGCGAGCAGGTGGTGGACGTGCAGCCGCAAGAGGTAATCACCAAGGACAACGTCGTCGTCACGGTGGATGCGATCATCTACTATGAGGCGACCGACCCGGTGAAGCTCACCTACAACGTCGCCGATTTCTACAGCGCCGCCACCAAACTGGCCCAAACCAACCTGCGCAACGTCATCGGCGAGACCGAACTCGACCAGGCGCTCACCTCGCGCGACATCATCAACGCCAAACTGCGCGAAGTGCTGGACGACGCCACCGACAAATGGGGTGTGCGCATCGTGCGCGTGGAGATCAAACGCATCGACCCGCCCATCGACGTGACCGAGGCCATGCACCGCCAGATGAAGGCCGAGCGCGAGAAACGCGCCCAGATTCTGGAATCCGAAGGCTTGCGCCAGGCGCGCATCCTGCAGGCCGAAGGCGAGGCCGAAGCCGTGCGCCGCGTGGCCGACGCCGAACGCTACAAGCGCGAGGTGGAGGCCGCGGGCCAGTCCAACGCCATCACCACCGTCTTTTCGGCCATCCGCAACGCCAACCCGGACGACAAGCTGATCGCCATCCAATATCTGGATGCGCTCAAGGCGATCTCGAACGGCACGGCGAGCAAAGTCTTCTTGCCCTATGAGGCGACCGGGGTGCTCGGCGCGCTGGGCGGCATCAAAGAGCTGTTCAAAGAGCAGCCGGTCACCACGCCGTCGCCCAACGGCAACCGGCCCACGCCGCCGACGGTGTAAGCAGTAGACCTCATGCGTACGGACACGCAATT
>QEUY01000568.1 GCA_003577365.1 Chloroflexota bacterium
CCACGCGCGCAGTTGGATGCTGCGCCGCAATGGGTTCCATCACACGCCGAGCTTTGTGCTGAAGCAGCACAGCGGCGGCGGCCCGACCATAGACATCGGTGTACACGTTTTGGACCTAACATTATGGTTGATGGACAACCCAACGCCTGCCGCGGTCAGCGGGGTGGCGATCGCGCCGCTGGCGCATCTGGAAGGGCAGTTTGCGGCGTGGCATAACCAACTGGTGCCCAAAGAATGGGATGTCGAAGATTTTGCGGCGGCGTTTGTCCGCTTTGAGAACGGCGCGACGTTGGTGCTGGAGGTCAGTTGGCTGCTACACCACGACGTCGAAGGCGAAGATATGCAGATATGGCTCTATGGCGGCCGAAGTGCGAATTTCTGGAAACGAACTATGCCACGCGCCAACTGAGCAACCGCACGCTGCGGCTGACCAAAGACAGAATGGAACCGCACGCGCTGGAATGTGTCGAGTTTGCGCGCGCTGTGGCGGAGGATGCGCCGTCGCCGGTACCCGCGGAGGAATCGCTCCAAGTGCTGGCGATCTTGGACGGCATCTACCGCAGCCAGCGCGAGGGTCGCGAAGTACGCATCGACGCCGAGTAGGTTGGGTTACCCGGTGTAGCGGCCCAAAAAGTCAAGCTGGTGGGCGATGTAGACCAGTTCACCGGCATCGATCTGGGCATGGCGAGCGGCGATCCAGGCGTCGAATCGCTGTGGGTCTAGCCCAGGCGCATGGCGCAGCGCGCCGTGTATGGTATCGACGATAAAGTGCAGAAAGTAGGCTTCGTCGGCGGGGTAGGCCTGCTCGCGGGGGAAGACGACCCAGTCGGAGCTGCCGGCATCCAGAACTTGGATGCCGGTTTGCTTTAGGTGGCCAAAGAGGTGGCGGCCCGTGCGGCTGTCGCCGGAGGGCTGCCCGTCGACCAGGCGAGCGTCCATGGTAGCGTGGTAGAGCTGTTCGATCTGGTCGTCGAACGGCGGGTCGATGGCGGGCTGGAGGATGGTGCTGCCGTCGAAGTTGATGGTGAGATAGACCAGCGCGCCGGGGCGTAGGATGGCAGTCAGGCGGCGCAGGGTCGAGGGGACGTCGACCAGGTCGATAAAGGCGTGGGCAATCAGAAGATCCACTACGGGCGGAGCCGCAGGTGCGCCGAGGAAGGCAAACAGATCGCTGTGATACAAATAGATGTCCACGTCGGGCGCAGTGGGCACATCCATACGCAAAGCGGCGAAGGGCGGCAAACGAAAAGGCGTGGCGTGTTTTGCCGGCGCGATAGAGCCGAAGTGCTGCTCGGCCCAGCGAGCTAGACGGTGCGCCGCGGTGTCCATGTTGGCGGCCTCAGCGTCGAGCAGACAATATTGGCAGGGTGGGAGGAGCCGACCTTCAAGCAGGCGTTCAACCATGGTGCCGATGCCCGCGCCGATTTCGAGGACGGTCAGCGGAGGGTTGAGCGGCGTGTATGCGGCGAGGGCGCTGCGGAGGCTGTCCCAGACATGGCGGTTGAGGGCGCGGTCGTCGACGGTGCGTTTGGCGGCGAGGTAGCGGATGAAGCTGAAGTCAGTGGGAGCGGGCATCGCGATTGATCACCTATCTGTGATTTCGTGTAGCCAAGAAACGGCGTGAGCCATCGACGTTTGCCAGGTGGGATGGCGTTCGTAGCGCAGGCGGGCGTGGTAGCCCAGGGCGGCGACCTGGGCGCGGCTGCGGGCCAGTGCGCCGAGGCGGGCGGCCAGTTGCCTCTCGTCGCCCGGAGGGACAAGATAGCCGGTGGCATCCTGCGTCACGATCTCGTGAGCTGCGCCTGCGCTGGAGGCGATCACAGGCAGGCCAAAGGCCATGGCTTCAAGATAGGCGATGCCAAAGCCTTCATAGGAGGGGACAGCCAGCAGATCGGCGGCGCACCAGCGGCGGCGCAGCGCGGCGTCGTCCAGCGCGCCATGCCAGACGAGGTTGCCGGCCACCCCTTTGCGGGCGGCGAGCGCGCGCACGCGGTCGGCATAGGCGGGGTCGAGAGCCGTGTTGCCGACGATCTGAAGCTGCCAGTGGTTCATCGGCAGCGCGGCCAGCGCCGCCACGAGGGTATGTAGACCTTTGCGTGCGATGACGTTGCCGACAAACAAGACCTGAAGGCTCGCCGTCGAGGCGCTGCGCCGCGCAAGTAAGGTTAGCACCTCGGCGCGGCTGGGGGGCTGGACATGGTCTGCGGCAGGGTAGGCGACGACACCGGGGACGGCGTACCCCAAGAGCGCGGCGACGGCGGCGCGGGTGGTTTGGCTGTTGTAGATGCAGGCGTCTACTGTGGCCAGGTAGGCTCGCTCGACCGCGCGATAGAGGGGCAGCAGTGCGGGCGGGTGGTCTTCCTGGCTGCGCAGGTGGTGGACGACGGCGACGATGGGGCAGCGGAGTGTGTGGCGCAGGCTGCGGTTCAGCCAGAAGAGCGACGGATGGTTGAGTTCGTCCTGCAGCAGCAGATCAAGGCGCGCGGACGCGATGCGTGCGGCAAAGGCGGCGGCCCAGTTGTCGGCCAGGCGCGCGGGGTAGCTGCGCCAGGGCAGGCTGAAGATCATGACCTCATGGTCTGCGGCGCGCAGGGCGCGTACCAACATGCGGTCGTAGAGATAGCCGCCTGAGAGGGTATCGAGGCTGCCGTAGATCACCAAGCCGGCGCGCATGAGGCAGGATTTCAGGCTCAGCCGCGCAGGGCCATGCGATAGGCAGCCCAGGCGATCTGGTTCTCCCAGATGCGGACCGTCAAGGCTGTGAGGTTGGAGGCGCTGACCGTGGCTGCCAACTGTTCGGCGGCGATGCGCGTGAAGTGTTCGATGCTGGGGTTCAGCCCGGCGAACGGGGGGAGGTCGTTGAGCGTTTTGTCGCGATAGGCGGCGACGAGCGCTTCGAGGGCCTGTTCGACGTGGACAATGTCGACAAGATAGCCGTGCTGGTCGAGGGCATCGCCCTCAAGCTGGAGTTCCAGCATATAGTGATGCGAATGCAGGTTGTTTTCTGCGCCCCAGTCGCCGCCGATGAGGAAATGCTGGGCGATGAAGTCGCGCTGAACGGCTAGGGTATACATCGGATGGGCCGGCTCCTTGGTATGAAAGATTCGCCTGGCTAGTAGGTAAATAACACCTGGATGGCCTGATCGGGCTGCTGGTCGAGCAGACGGTAGGCGGCAGGAGCGTGTTCGAGCGGCAGCCGGTGGGTGATCAGGGTCTGCACAGGCAGGCGCTGCAGCTGCTGCCAGGCGACCGTGAGACGGCGGGCCTTGTCCCAACGGTTGTGCAAGCGGCCGTCGAGCGTGCTGACCTGGCTGCTGACGATCTGGACGCGGTTGCGGTGGAAGCTGCCGCCCAGCGGCAAGGTGACGGGCTTCTGCCCATACCAAGAGCCGACGGCGATGCGCGCGCCGAACCCGGCCATCTCCACTGCCGAGGCGAGCGCGGCGGGGTTGCTGGAGAGTTCGAGGATGAGGTCCGGGTCGAAAGCGGCGAGTGCGGCAAGTTCGTCGGGGGGCAGGGCGCGCGTTGCGCCAAGCGTGCGTGCGGCGTGCAATCTTTGCGCGTAGCCATCAACGACGACAAGCTGCTCTAACGGAAACTGCGCCAACAACGCCGTGGTGAGCAACCCGACGACGCCCTGGCCGAGAACGAGCGCCCGTTCGCCGATCAGGGGGCGCGCGTCCATGAGGAGGTTGACGGCGGTCTCCATGTTGGGCAGGAAGCAGGCCGTTTCAGCGT
>QEUY01000569.1 GCA_003577365.1 Chloroflexota bacterium
CCGTCGATGGTACAGGAAATCGCAGTATTCTCGTTATCGGCATCCCACACGACAAACTGCTCGCCACACTCCAGATTCTCGTCCCAAAAGCCTCGCTCAAAGGCCAGCGGCCAGAGGCCACAGGCGCTGGTGGCTGCGCCGCAGGCCGCAGCCGCGGTGGCGCCCACATCCAGCGTGGGGAAGCCGGCAAAACCGGCCAGGAAGGTCTCGGTCGTCTCCTGCGCCGTCACGTTGACCACGTTGCCCTCGATGACGACGTCGTCCTCCTCGATCTCGTCGGCGGGGACGCCGTTGCGTTCCATGTACTCCATGGCGCGCGCCCGCGCCACGTCTTCGGGGCTGAGCCGGCAGAGTTCGTAGGCGCCTGCCAGCGCGCCGGCGTCGGCCGCATTTTGCAGTCGCCGCCGTTCGCCGTAGACATGGCCCACATCCACCGCCAGCGCCACAAAGCCCAGCAGAACGACCAACATAATCGTCGTCTGGATCAAGACCTGCCCCTCTTCCCCCCGCAGCGCCCGCAACCGTTTGATCCACAGAGTACACAGATTTTTTTTAGGATTCGCTATACTATCTGTGTAATCTGTGGATCGATCCTGGCCGGTTGAGCCGTATACTCTGGTTTGCTGGTCCATACGTTACTCCTGATCATTGCCATAGAACAGCATCGAAGCCGAAATCCGCAGCGGAAACTCGTTCATACCTAGAATGCCACCCAAAATCGTAGCAAAATCGAACTCGACCGTCACGTCGATGGGCGAACCGGCGGCCGGGCAGCCATCATCGACCGGGTCGGGGTCGATGGCGATGTTGCCGGCGACCAGATCGACGCCGCTCCCAGCCGCCTCCTGGATCGCCGCGTCCACGATCGCCAGCCGGAACAGCGCCTGGTTGGCGCCGTTGCACGGCAAGCGCGACCCCTGCCGAGCGCCCTCGCGCGCCGCGTTGGTGATGATGATATAGTTGTTGAAGGCGCGGCCAATATCGATCACCCCCGCCACCAGCAGCAGCAGAAAGGTGGAAACCAGCGCCATCTCCACCAGGTTAGCGCCTCGCTCACTGCGGATCATCGCCTGCCCTCCTCCGAACAGTGGGTACTGCGTGGTTCACAGAGCATACTGAGTAGACACGGAGAGCGCAGAAAGTTCTCAGAGATCTCTCTGTGTTCTCTGCGGCCCCTCCGTACTCTCTGTGAACCACGCAGTACCTCCTTCTATGCCAGCGTCACCTTTTCATCGATCAACCGTTCGCGCACATAGCCACCGTTGCTGACCAGGCGAAAATGGGCGGCGTCGAGCAGAAATTCCATATCGACGGCGGTGCGGCCGGCGCGGTTCTTTTCGACGCTCATCACCACCCAGTTGCGCATGGCCTCGGCCTGGGTCAGGTTGTAGACCAGGTGTTCGCGGCTGATGATCTCGTACTTGTTGTTGAGCACCAGCCCGATGTCGGCTTCGTATTGCAACGCCGAGCTGCCGCGCAGGTCGGCCAGCCGCATTCGTTTGGTCTGCAAACCGTGGCGGTCCGAAGCGGCGATAGCCAGCACGCGCAACCCGGTGGTCATCGCCAGTTCCTTCAGCCCTTGCGTGAGATAGGTCGTGGTCTCGGTCTCCGGCTGCACGGCCATGTGGTCGACCGGGATCTTTTGCAGATAGTCCACCACGAGCAAGCCCTGGGTGCCGGCGGCGGCCAGCTCCCTGGCCCAGGCTGCGATCTGCACCAGCGTCGAGGTCGAACCACTGGCCTTGACCAAAAAGAGCCGTTCGGCATAGCGCGCCATGGCGCCCAGCACCGCAGCGTGGCGAGGGGTCGCACGTAACCGGGCCAGCAATCCGCCGTGCTGTTCGGCATCCAGCGCCAGGTTGGCCAACAGGCGCAGCGTGAGCGCATCCTGCTGCTCCTGTTCGGCGCTCTCCAGGCAGAGCAGGCGAGAGAGCAGATGGTCGCGGTCGTGCTCGTAGCAGATGTACATGGCCGCCGCATCCGCCTGGTGGAGGACGGCGTTGCGCGCTGTCTGCAAGGCAAAGATGGTCTTGCCCACCCCGTAGGGGCCACCCACAATGAGCAATTCCCCGGCGCGTAGACCGCCGTTGAGCACCTCATCCAGTGGATGAAAGCCGGTTGCCAGCGGACGAATGCGGCTTGTTTCACCCCGCGCGGTCTGCTGCTCTACCTGCGCCATGACCGCTGCCAGCGTCGCCACGCCGGTCGACGGTGGTAGTTGGGGCGCCTGTTGTAGCTGGGGTGCGCCATTGGCTAATACGCGTTCCATCGGTCGATCCTTCTATATTCTGACCCGCATTCCGGGAAAGGGCGACGACGCTTCTGCGCCGAACTGACTCGCCCGCCCTTTCCCGGAATGCGAGTCACCAGCGCCGCTTGGCCTGGCTGGCGGGCTGGAACATCTCCGGCGGTACAAAGAGACCCGCGCTTTCGAGCTTCTCCATAAACTTGGGGCGCACACCGGTCGCCGTAAAATAGCCTTCGACCCGGTTGTTGTGCATCCCCGTCTGCACATAGCGGAAGATGTCCTGCATGACGATGATGTCGCCTTCCATGCTCTGCACCTCGGTGATCTGCACCACCCGGCGCACGCCGTCGGCCATCCGCTCCAGATGGACGACCAGGTCGAAGGCCGAGGCGATCTGTTCGCGGATGGCGCGCAAGGGCAGGTCCATCCCGGCCATGAGGACCATGGTCTCGACACGGTGCAGCGTGTCGCGGGCGCTGTTGGAGTGGACCGTGGTGAGCGAGCCGTCGTGGCCGGTGTTCATGGCTTGCAGCATGTCCAGCGCCTCGGCGCCGCGCACCTCGCCCACCACAATGCGGTCGGGGCGCATGCGCAGGGCGTTGATGACCAGTTGGCGGATGCCGTCTGCCCCTGCCCCTCGACGTTGGCCGGCCGCGATTCGAGGCTGACCACATGCTTCTGTTGTAGGCGTAGTTCCGCCGCGTCTTCGATGGTGAGGATGCGCTCCTTGTCCGGCAAGAACGAGGAGAGCATGTTGAGAAAGGTCGTCTTGCCGGTCGAGGTGCCGCCCGAGACGACGATATTGAGCCGGGCCTTGACACAGACCTTGAGAAAATCGGCCATCTCTTGCGTCAACGCACCCAGCCGCGTGAGGTCGGTCACGCTCAGGGCCGTCTTGGAAAATTTGCGGATGCTGATACAGGGGCCGACCAGCGAGAGCGGCGGGATGATCACGTTGACGCGCGAACCATCGGGCAGGCGAGCATCGACCATAGGGCTGCTCTCGTCGACGCGGCGGCCCAGCGGGGCGACGATGCGTTCGATGATGCGCATGACATCGGTGTTGTCGCTAAAGGTCAGGTCGGTCTCTTCGAGCACACCGTTGCGCTCGACAAAGACCATCTTGGGCCCGTTGACCAACACCTCGGTGATGCTGGTGTCTTGCAGCAGCGGCTCCAACGGGCCAAAGCCCAGGATGTCGGCCACGATCTGCTCGAACATCTCGGTGCGTTCGTTGCGGCTGAC
>QEUY01000570.1 GCA_003577365.1 Chloroflexota bacterium
TTCACCGCCAGCCAGTTGGAATAGATGTGCCCCTCCAGGTGGTTGACCGGCAGCAGCGGCAGGCCGGAGGCAAAGACCAGCCCCTTGGCCGCGTTCACCCCCACCAGCAGGCTCCCGGCCAGCCCCGGCCCGTAGGTCACGGCGACGGCATCCAGCGCGGAGACATTGTCCAGCCCGGCCTGCTCCAGCGCCTGGCGGATCACCGGCTGGATGGCGAGCACATGCTGGCGGCTGGCGACTTCGGGAAAGACGCCGCCAAAGCGCCGGTGCAGTTCAATCTGCGTGGCGACGACGTTGCTGCGGATGTGCCGCCCATCTTCGATCACCGCGGCCGCGGTCTCATCACAACTGGTTTCAATCGCAAGAATCCTCATGGTTTAGTCCTGACGCGAAGGGAGAGGCCGGGCGCGCGCCGCCCAGACCAGCAGCGCCAGCGCCGCCACACCCAACCCCGCCAACGCTACCAGCTTATACAACCGGTCGTCGAGCACCAGGGTCAGCACGCCAAAGAGCGCGCAAAAGGCCCAATAGCCGATCACGATCGTGCGCTCGGCCAGCCCCAGGTCGAGCAGACGAAAATGCAGATGGTCGCGACCCCCCTGGCCGGGCCACAGCCCGCGGCGCAGCCGGTCGACGATCAGCCAGGCCACGTCGAGCGCGGGCAGCCCGATCACCAGCATGACCGTCGCCAGCCGCGCCCCGCCGATGATGCCCAGGCTGGCGACGGCAAAGCCCAGAAAATAGCTGCCCGTGCTGCCCATAAAGATGCGCGCCGGCGCGAAGTTAAAGGGCAAAAAGCCCAGCGCCGCGCCGAGCAGCGCCACCGGCAGCACGGCCACGCTGGCCTGCGGCGGCTCCACCACAAAGAGCATGTGCAGCGCCAGCACCAGGCAGAGGATCGCCGCCACCCCGGCCACCAGCCCGCTCAGCCCGTCCAGCCAGTTGATGGTGTTCATCATGCCCACAAACCAAAAGACGGTCAAGGGGATGACCAGCCAGAAGGGCAGGCCGTCCGGCCCGAAGACAAAGCCTTCGCCCAAGGGGTTGTTGATGTGCTTGATAAAGATCAGCCCGGCGCAGGCGATCAGCGCCGCGCCCACCTGGACAAGATACTGCGGCGCGCTGCCCAGCTCATAGCGGTCGTCCACATAGCCGGCGACGACACAGAAGACGCTGCCCGCCAGCAGCGCGGCCAGCCGCCGCATCTCGTTGGGGTCATTGCGCGGCGGGAACCAGCCCTGCCACGCCGCAGGTGCGATCTCCGGCAGGAACAAGGCAAGCAGCAGGGTGATGCCAAAGCCGCCAAAGAGCGCCAGCCCGCCCGTGCGCGGGATCACGCCGCGGTGTTTGCGCCGCCCGCCCGGGCGATCCACCAGCCCCAGGCGCACGCCCACCCGTCCCGCCAGCGGGGTCAGCGCCCAGGTCAAGGTGAAGCTGAAGATCAAAACGGCGAGGAAAAACATGAGGAAGGCGCGTCTGCCGGGCTGTCGTCGCCCGGAGCTAAAGCTACCGAGCTAAAGAACAATACTCCCTCAAGGGGGCTTTGCTTCCTTCTGCTCTGGACTTTGCGTTCTTTGCGCCCTTTGCGGTGAATCTTCTGTTCCATCGTCGCGCGTTAAGGCCGCATGTTGGTCAGCGTGCGCGGGAAGGCGATGGTCTCGCGCACATGGTCCAGCCCGCAGACCCAGGCCACAGTGCGCTCGACGCCCAGGCCAAATCCGCTGTGCACCACCGACCCATAGCGGCGCAGGTCGATATACCATTCGTAGACCTCACGCGGCAGTTTGTGGCGCTCAATCGCCTCCACCAGCTTCTGCGCGTCGCTCATGCGCTCGCTGCCGCCGATGATCTCGCCGTAGCCTTCGGGGGCCAACAGGTCCACGCTGCGGCAGACCTCGGGCCGGCCCGGCTCCGGCTCCATATAGAAAGCTTTGACCTGGGTCGGGTAGTGATGGACAAAGACCGGCTTGTCGAACTGAGCGGCCAGGTAGGTCTCATGCGGGCTGCCGAAATCATCGCCCCACTCGATGGCGGGCACGGGGTCGTCATAGCCGGGCACCAGTTCACCCGCCGCTGCCGCAGCGTTGATGCGTTGCACGGCCTCGTCATAGTGGATGCGCGGGAAGGGCGGCGTCACCTTTTGCAGATGGGTGAGGTCGCGCTCCAACACCTTCAACTCGGCGTCACACTCCGCCAAGCAGCGCTGCACAATATAGGAGACAAACTGCTCCTCCACCTCCATCAAGCCGTCGAGATCGCAAAACGCGATCTCCGGCTCCACCATCCAGAACTCTTGCAGATGGCGGCGCGTCTTGCTCTTTTCGGCGCGGAAGGTGGGGCCAAAACAGTAGACCTTGCCAAAGGCAAAGATATTGGCCTCGTTATACAACTGGCCGGTCTGCGCCAGATAGGCCGGCTCGCCGTGATAGTCGATTGAAAAGAGCGTGGTCGTGCCTTCCGCCGCGGCGGGCGTCAGGATGGGCGTGTCCACATTCAAAAAGCCGTGACCGTCCAGCCAGTCGCGGATGGCGCGCACGATCACGGCGCGCACGCGCATGGCGGCCCACTGGCGCGAGGAGCGCAGCCAGAGATGGCGGTTTTGCATCAAAAACTCGACGCCATGCTCCTTGGGCGAGATCGGATAGGGGTCGGCGATCTGCACGACCTCCAGCCCGCGCACATCCACCTCATAGCCGCCGGGGATGCCGGGCGCGCGCGGGTCGGCCTTGACCTCGCCGCTCAGCCGCAGGCTGCTCTCCTGGGTCAGCTCCTTGGCCGCCTCAAACTGCTCGTCGGGGACATTGCCGCGGAAGACTACGGCCTGGCAGATACCCGTGCCGTCGCGCACCTGTAAAAAATGGAGCTTGCCCTTGCCGGTCTTATGATAGAGCCACCCCTGCAGGGTGACGGTCTCGCCCACATGCTCGCACAGCCGCTCAATGGGCACGACGTTAGCGACGACGTTAGCCACGCTGTTTACTCCTCATCCTGTAGACTGTTGCGGCAGCGACAATGTATTTGCCGCCGAGGGTCACCGTGCCGCGCCCGCGCCTTCATCCCCGGCGTTAGGGTCGGTGTCGTCGAACGCTTCCAGTTCGTCCACCGTGGGCGATTCGGCCAAGGTCGCGGCCGGGGCGTCGAGGGCATCCTCCTCCCAGTCGCTCTGTGCCTCCCAATCGTCCTCCAGGTCGTCGGCATATTCCCCAACGCCTTGCTGGGCGCGGCGCTCCTCTTCCTCCACCATGTGGAAAAAGGGCGAGAGGTCGATCTTGAAATCCTCCAGCCGCCGCGTGACCTTCGAGAAATGCTCTGAACGGAACTCGTAGCTATCGCGCACATCGGGCCGGATCACATGCGTGTAGACCACGACCCGCGGCGAAGGCCGGTTCAGTTCTTCATCCTGGGCCAAGAGATTCACATAAGGTTCGGGCGCGCCCTGCTGTTTGGCCTGCAGCTTGCGCCGCCGCCGGCGCTCGCGCCGCTCGCG
>QEUY01000571.1 GCA_003577365.1 Chloroflexota bacterium
TGGGTGCTGCCCGGTCTGACCGGCGGATTATTGCTGCTGTTGATCTTCTATCTGCTGGTCGGCATCGCCCAACAGGGCTTGCAGGGCCAGCTGACGCGGCGCGTGCTGCTCGAATTTGGCGTCTTTGGCGTGGTGGCGCTGGCCTTGATCGCGGCGGTGGGGCCGGGCTTTCGGCTCACGCCCTAATTGTCTGATATGATCCTCGAATTCTGGCCCTTGCGGCGCGCTCGCTGCACTGCGGCCAGCAGCAGCCCCGGATTCCGCCGCCACTGCTCTTGCTGCTGCGGCGCACCCACCAGGCTGAGCAGCGTCTCGGTCAGCACGCGGTTGACCGGCGCAGCAACACCCACTTCCGCCCCTTTGCGCACCACCGCCCCGTTGAGCCAGCGCACTTCGCTGCGCCGTTTGCCTTGATGCAGGTCGATATGCAGGCTGGGCAGCTTGCCCCCGCGCGCCCCGCCGATGCGGCGGCGCAAGAGGGGGCGCAGCCAAACGCGCGGCGCAAAGCGGATCAACGGCCCCAGCACGGCAAAGGGATAGCCGCCCAAGTTGACCGGCGGAATCCTGGCCGCGGCCATCACCGCCAAGGCCTCACGCCAGGCGGCAAGCTCCAGGTCGATCAATTCGTCATCGGCGAAGATCTGCTCCGGCGGCATGTCGAGGATGGCGCTGGTGGCGTTGCCTGCCATGTTCATCAGCAGCTTGGTCCACTTCATGCCCTGGGCGTGGGGATAGCGCACCACGGCAAACCCCGCCTGCTGCAGCGCAGCCTGCGCCGCGTTTAGCTTGTCCATGGGCAGATCGCGATGCCAGGCGCTCAACCCTAGGTCATATTGGGGCCGGTCGACGCGGATCTCGCCCGGCCCTTGGACGCTGACCGGGGTGGTGATCGTACCGGCGATGGCTGCGGCGGGGCCAAAACAGTCGGCGATGGCTTCTTCGTTGCCGACGCCGTTTTGCAGGCTGAGGACGGTGGGCGCTGGCCCTGCGCCGATGGCGGCTTTTAACTCCTCCAGCGCGGCCGTGGTGTCATAGCTTTTGACCGTGAGGACCGCCAGGTCATACGCGGCGTCGGGCGGCGCGTAGGCTTCGGCCATGCTGCCCACGGCGGTCACGCTGCGGATCTGATGCGCGCCGCGCTCGTCGGCAAGCTGCAAGCCCTGGCGCTGGACCGTGGCGGCGAAGGCGGGTCTGCCCACCAAGGTGACGGTCTGGCCGCTCTGGGCCAGCTTGCCGCCCACCAGACAGCCGATGGCCCCTGCGCCGATGACCAGAATCTTCACAGCAGGGCGCGCCTTTCCAGGTCATAGAGGCCATAGGCCGCGGCCAGGAACTCGATCGGGTGGCGGCTGGGGAGCGACGTGCCGTGCTCCATCTGCCAGCGGCAGGTCTCGGAATCGCAGGCGGTGTAGACCAGTTCATCGCCCTGGGCTTCGACAAAGTCAAACAGCTCTTGGCCCACGTCCATCGCGATCTGGTATTTCTCGACCTTATAGCCGTAGGTCCCGGCGATGCCACAGCAGCGGGCGTGGCTTTCGCGCACGTCCAGGCCGGGGATCAGGCGCAGCAGCTCCAAGGCCGGTTTGCCCACGCGATGGGCGCGCTGCTGGCAGGGGGCATGATAGGGCAGCACCCAGGGCATCGGCTGAAAGTCGGTGCGCAGCTCACCCACGGCGTGCAGTTGGGCCAGCCATTCGCAGATGTCCCAAGTGCCCTGCGCCAACTGGCGCGTGGCGTCGTCGTGCATGTCCAGCAGTTCGGGCGCTTCCTCTTTGAGCGTGAGCGTGCAGCTCGTGCTGGCGCCGACGATGGGAAAACCGGCGCGGGCAAAGCTGGCGAGCGTGGCGACGTTGCGCTGGTGATAGCCCGCCGCGGCCTCAAACTCGCCGTTGCTCAACAGCGGCAGCCCGCAGCAGCCCTGCGGCGGCACGATCACCTCATAGCCGTTGTGTTCGAGCACGGCCACCGCGGCCTGGCCCACAAACGGCTCATAGTGCAGGGTCGAGCAGGCGTGAAAATAGACGACTTTCTTGGGGCCGCGCAGCCGGCGGCGCGTGCTGCGGCGCAGCCAATCGCGGAAGGTGCCGTTCTCGCTCCAGCGCGGCAGCGGCGCGTGGCGGGCGATGCCCATCAGCTTTTCGGCCAGCAACCGGCTTAGGGGGTTGTGCATCGCCAGGTTGGCGACCACGGGCGCGATGCTGCCCAGCGCGGCCAGCTTGTCATTGCGCCCCAGCAGCCGGTTACGCAGGGGCAGCCCGCGGTCGGCCACGATCTGGGCGCGGGCGCGGGCGTTCATCTCGGCGATCTTGACGCCGGTGGGGCAGACGTCGTTGCAGACGCGGCAGCCGGAGCAGTAATCGACCGAGTCGTCGGGCGTCTGGGGCTGGCTCGGTTCGCGAAACCGCTGCGCCTGGGGACCGCAGTATTTGGGGCCAGGAAAGAGGTCAGTGACTGCCGAGACGGGGCAGTAGCTGGTGCAGATGTTGCATTTGATGCACTCGTCCAGCGAGTGATCGACGGACTGCCAGGAGATCGGATGCATGGCATCTATCCTGCCGGCTGGCCCGCTGGCGAAGATGTTGATAGCGCCGCGGGGTGGCCGAGATGGGCGAGGATCGCCTGAACTGCGCCGGCGGCGCTGGCGACGGCCAGCCCTTCGCGGCTGCGTTCACGGATAGGGTCGGCGTGGGCGAGCACGCTGCCCGCGGCCCACAGGTTGGCGTAGCGCGGCGCGCCGTCGAGGCCGGGCCGGAAGTCCGCGCCGGTCTGTACGCCGCCCTGATAGACGGGATGGCCCTGCGGGTCCAAAAAGGCTGGGCGGAACCAATGTTCGCGGCCTTGAGGGACGGTCAGCGGCAGGTCGAAGATCGTCTCCCAGACATGGCCGCTGGGGTTGCTCTCGAAGCCGCCGCCCAGGATGCCGCCGGTCGCCAGCAGAAAGGCCTTGGCGTGATGGCGCAGCGGGCGCGCGCTGGTCGCCGTCTCCACCCAGGCGATGCGGTCGCCCGCCCCCGCGAAGTTGGTGACGGCCATATTGGATTCGACGCGCCCGCCGTGGGTCTCGATCTGCCGCACCAGGGCGCGGTGCAGGCGGATGCCCGGCACGCTGGGCGGCAGGGTCGGGATCTCAAAGATCGGCGCGCCCGCTGCCGCCTCCAGCTCACGCCACACGGCGGCATGCTGGTCGATCCCCAAGATGGCGGGCAGGCCGATGCGCTCGCCGGGCGCGGCCACCCCGCGCAGGGCATGCGCCAATACCTGGCGGTGGGCCGGCGCTTCCAGTTCCTGGGCCAAGTGGACATTGTTGGCGTCGCGGCGGCCAGAGATCAGGTCATAGGGCAGATAGACGGCACGCGCCCGGATCCCGGTCTGGGCAAGATGGTGCGCGGCCAAAGTGGGATAGAAGTCGCGCATGCCCTGGAAGCCCACGATCAGCAGCGGCGCGGGGTCGTCGAGCCGCCCCGCCAGCTGCGCAGCAGG
>QEUY01000572.1 GCA_003577365.1 Chloroflexota bacterium
GCACATGCAGCACGCCTGCGGACACACGCGCCCGGTCCAGGCGCACGCCCGCTGCGGCCACACGAGTATCCAACTTGCCCAGCAGATAATCCAGCCAGTGAGGCGCGCAGGCGACCGTGTCCATGTGCAGCGTCATCAGATAGCGGCTGGCCGGGTCGATCATGCGGCGGGCGATCTCCAGCCCGATGGCGTTAGCGTAGCTGCCCCAGGCAGTTTGGTCTTGGCCGCGCACCCGCTGCACCATCTGCCGCCAGGCAGCGCGGCGGGCAGGTGGCAGAGGCAGTGTGCGGCTGAGCGCCACGTTGACGCCCGAAAGCTCCAGCAGCCCGGTAAGCTGCGCCGCGGGTGAATGGTTATCCACAACCCATAGTTCATGCGGCGACGGCGTCATCCGCCGGATTGAGGCGATGCAGGTCTGCAGGATGTGGCGGGCCGTCGGGTTGGGCAGATAGCTGACCACCACCAGGCGCGGTGCATCGTCGGGCGCATGTACCTTGCGCACCCAGTCGATCTGATAGGCGCGGCCATCGATGGTCAGGGTGGATTGCTGTACAGTCGTCATGGCCGGCGCGATGAATCGGTTTGGCGCAGGGCCGCGCCAAACCCAAAGAGCGAATCGAAGATCTGCACTCGCCAGCCGCGGGCTTGTGCCGTGTCTTGGTGCAGCAGGTCGGGGCTGAAGAGTTCGGCCATAACATGCCGCTCCCAATGTCCATACTGTGTCCAGTTGACCCGCTGGCGTGTCTTTTCTGCTTGAGTTAGATGCTGGCTTTCGAGCCGGAAGGGGTTGCGCGGCCCGCGGCCCACATCATGAAAGGTGAGACAAGGGACTTGGTGGGTTATGGCTTCTTCGACCGACCAGCGGATCAGATCATAGGGGTGGGCGTCGTTGTGCAGAATATCCACTTGTTCACTGCTGAAGAGCCGGGGCAGAAGCGTGGCGGCATCTTCGCGGTAGAAGCGTGCCTCGTCGTCGCCGATCAGCCGCCGGTGATCTTCCAGGTCGCAGAGAATCAGGCTGTGACCAGGCACATAGGCCGTCAAGGCCTCCTTCCAAAGCCGGGCGGAGATGCCATACTGCACACCCAACTCGACTACCAGCCGCGGGCGCAGGTGTTTGACCAGCGCCCAGAGCGCAAAGCCTTCGGCTACGTCCAGGCTTTTGGCCATGCCGTCGGTGGCGCGACCGGCGCTTCGCAGCCCGCTGAGATGTTCCCAGGCTGCGGGGCAAGCGGCATACTCTTGTGCGGCGGCGGCCAGCCAAGGATCGTCGCAGCCCAGCAGGGCGCGCAGTTCGGCGGCGAAATAGGGCTGGCCTGTGGCGCGCATCTGCTCAAGGGCCGCTTGGTTGCGGCGGCGCTGCTGCCGGATGCGCCAGCTTTGGCGAAGCCGCCCCAGCCGTTGACGAGTAAAGGCAATCGGATTCATGGGCAATGGTCGTTTCAATGGGTCTCTAGCTCGGTGCCGGGCAGCGCTGCGTGCGGGCGATAGACCAGCGCCAGCCCGATGCCGAGCAATGAAAAGAGCAGCGCCGCGGCGGCGCGCCCCCAAAAGATGGCCTGCAGCCCCAGACTGGGCAAGAGCGCCAGCGGAATGACGACGCCCAAAACCGCGGCTGCGCCGCGCATCAGATACTGGCGGCTGTTGTCCTGCTCTGTGCGAAAGTAGACCTCGGCCCAATAGCCCGGAACGCTCAGGGCGAAGATCGCCAGCAGCCAATAAAGATAGGGCAGCATCGGCGCATAGGTGGGCGGCAGCAGCCAGGGCACGACCAACGCCGTGCCGCCGGCCAGCAGCGCGCCCATGCCCGCAAATCCCAACGTCACCAGCACCCCTTCCCAGAGCATGCGCCAGCGGCGCTGCGCATGCGGCATGCGTACAAGAGGAGGATAGCGGACGGAGAGGTAGATTGTCCAGAAGCTCTTCATCTGCGATTGCAGCAGCAGCGCCAGCGAATAGTCGGCCATGACCGTGAGCGAGAAAAAGGCGCTGACCATCATGGCGTCGGCGCGGCTCTGCACGACCCCAATCGCGACCAGACCGGTCTGATGGCGGCCATAGCGGACCAGGCCGGCCCGGTCGGTAGGCGCCGGCGCGAGAAAGCCGCCGGCGCGGAAGCGGCGCAGCAGCCACACGGAGACTGTGATCAGCAGCACGGCCAGCGCCAGTTGGCTGGAGAGATAGAAGGTGAAGGCACGGCTCAGCCACCAGACGCCCAGCAGCAACGGCAGAAAGCCGGAAAGGTCGGCCAGGGCTTCGACGATGCGATACCAAAAGAGCGCCGTGAAGTTTTCCCGCGCGGCCAGTGTGCCGCTGGCCGCGCTCAGGGCGGTGGTGGCGGGATAGAGCAGACCCGCCGCCACAAACAGGGCTGCGACCCCCGTGCTGCCTTGGCTTGCCCAATACCACGCGCCCACGCCGCACCCGGCCACACTCAACAGCGACCAGCGCAGCCGGTAGGCCAGGTTCACGCCATAGGCCCAGCGGTGGCCTTGGGCGATATAGTGGTAGGAGGCCGAATCCATGCCCGGCAGCGACAGCAGTTGGAGAAAGGGCAGCCAGGCCAGCAAGACGCCCAACATACCGACTTCCTCCTTGGGCATCAGCCAGGTCATACCCAGCGTGCGCGCCACGCCCAACGCCGAGGTGATCAGATTGGCCGTCAAGAGCAGGCCCCCGGCGTGCAAAAAATGCCGGTTGTGTAACCGGCGCAGGATCTGCTGCCCAATCGCTTGGCGGGTGAGTGTTGGCATGGCGGCTGGCCGAGCCAGGCCGGCAAGAGGCCGGTCTGCGCCCTAACGCAGGCAGAAAATGGTGCGAATGACCGGCGTGCCGGAGTGATTGGCCGGCGCGCCGGCCGGCAGTTCTTCCCCCCAGAGCACTTGATCGAGATAGGGTGCAAAGAGCGCGTGTAGTTTGTCCAAATTCTCAAAGTCCACCAGGTCTGCGCCGCCGGTGGGGTAGCGCACCGGCACTTCGATGGCGACGATGCCTTGGGGGCGCACCACGCGCGCGATCTCGCCCGCCACCTTGGCCGGGTCGTGGGCATGTTCGAGCGCGTGAACGGTATAGAGCACGTCAAACTGGTCTGCCGGGAAGGTCATCTGGTGCATGTCCATGACCTGGATGCGCGGGTCGCCGCTGTAGAGGTCGATGCCGGTGACGCTCTGTGCGCCGCGCGCCAGAAAGTAATCTAGCTCCGCCGTATTGCGACAGCCGACGCACAGCACGCGGCTGTGGGGTAGGTCGGCGAAGCGGGCCACGGCATCGACCATGAGCTGGGTGCGGCCCTGCAGCGGCGCGTCCAGCTTGCCCAAGGTGCGCTTCAACTGCGTCTCCAGATAGTCGCGATACTCCGCCGGCTGGTTGCCCATCGTGGCGTAGAGGGTCTTGCGATGGCGGCGGAGGCGCAGCGCGTTGAGCAGGCGGCGGGCGGTGCGGCGGATGGGCAGGAGCATGATGCAGGTTCTCCAGGATAGA
>QEUY01000573.1 GCA_003577365.1 Chloroflexota bacterium
ACTCCGCCCCCATCACGGTTACATCCAGCGCAAAGCGGTGGCCGGGGTCGCGCAGCACGCCTAGCGGCAATTGCTCCGGGGCGCGGCCCTGCGCCTCGTCCTGGCGCACATAGCGCGGGGCCAGCGTCAGCGGGGTGCGCAGGCTCCAGCCCAGGCCATCAACCTGCGCCGACTGCACATAGCGGGTGACGACCGTCACCGGCTCGCCGGGCCGGACCCCGGCCACGCGCAGCGTGAAGGTATCCGCGCCGCCGCGCGTCGCCAACGCCGCCTGTTTGCCCGCTTCCTTGGCCGCAGCATAGCCGGCTTCAGCCTCGGCGCGCGGTTTGAGCGATGCCGTGATCGTCACATCGCCAAAGCGCACCTCAACCCCGCGCACGGCGGCATCTCCCGGCAGTGGAAAACGGTACAGTGCCTCCACCACCGCGGAGGACTGCTCGGCGCTGAAGCCAAACCGCTGCGTCAGCGTCAGGTCGGCCACCGGCCCGGCGACCGTGCCCGCCAACTCGGTACGCTGTAAGGGCACAAACTGGCGCGGCGCACTGCCGGCTGTCACGATCTCCAGCACAGGGAAACCGTCCCCGCGGCTGTTGTCGAAAATGTGAGGGTTAAACATCTCTGCACCTGCCAGACAAGAGGGCGTTCGCCCGCAATTAGCTTTGGCCGGTTCCGCACATAGAGGGAGAAAGCGCCGGTCCTGGCACTTCGCTGCCATCCATTGTAAGGCGGGCCTATCTCCGAGTCAACCGCGCCGCGGATCGCCCCTGAAACTAGCGCGCCCAGTAGATCACCGCCACTGCGAGGCCGATCCCCACCACAATCCAGCGCAGCAGATTGGGCCGGATGCGGCCCGCGAGACGGCCTCCCAGCGCCCCGCCCACCAGTGCGCCCACAGCCATGACCAGCGCCGCCGGCCAAATCACCTCGCCCGAAAAGATGAAAAAGAGCGCGGCTGCCATGTTGGTGCTAAACGCGACCCCCTGCTTCAGGGCGTTGAGGCGCGTCAGCGTGTCTTCCAGCACCAGACCCAGCGTCGCCAGCACGATCACGCTCAGCCCAGCCCCAAAGTAGCCGCCATAGACTGCAGCCAGGAAGATCGGCGCAATCGCCAGCAGCGGGTGTTCGACCATGCCGGTGTGCTGCATGCGCCGCACCACCCAGGCGCGCAGTTGCGTCTGGAACGCCAACAACACCGTCGCCAACAGAATCAGATACGGAATCAATTCGCGGAAGAGCCGCTCCTCGGTGTTGAGCAGCAGCAGCCCGCCCGTAAGCCCGCCCAGCACCGCCGCAGGCAAGAGCAGCCAAAGCCGCCGCTTCTGCCCGCGCAGGTCCCCCGCCTGGGCCAGCGTCGCGCCAAAGTAGCCGGGCGCAAGCGCAACCGTGTTGGTGATGTTGGCGACCACCGCCGAGATGCCGACGGCCGTGAGCATGGGAAAGCTGATCAGGGTGCCGCCCCCGGCCAAGGCATTCACCAAGCCAGCGGCCAGCGCGGCGAACGCAATCAAGGCAAAGTCGAAAAGGGTCATCGAATAAGCTCTCGGATGCAGTCTCCGCGATAGCGCCGTGGGGCGCGGGGATAGGATATACTGCACTATACTGCGCCTGCTGCGCCTCGCCAAGCCTTGCGCGGAATGGCGCGCTCTTTGTATCCTCGGCGCAACAAGGTCTGATCACAAACCGGCGGCGGGCGTGCCATCTGGTACAATGGGGGCAGTTCCGGCGCTACCTTCCCACCGGCTCCGCCTTCCCAGGAGTTGTTATCATGGCATCACCCTTTGCATCCACCCCATATGCCGTACGCAGGGCCACCTATTTCGACGGGCTGTACTACGGCATGACCTGCGAGGAATTCGCCGCGCAGCACGGCAACCATCTCCCCGCCAACCTGGCTGCTGCCCAGCCCAGCGACTAAGGAGCCGCCATGTCTACCCTGCCTGAGATCGTCCCCGTCCGCCAACACCTGACCACCGGCCAGATCGGCGATGTCGCGGCCCATGTGCGCGGCCAGTTGCAGAGCCTGCCCCTCGCCGCCTCGATCCGGCCTGGCATGAAGGTCGCCGTGGGCGTGGGCAGCCGTGGCATCGGCTGTATTGGCGCGGTCGTCACCACCCTGGTGGAAGAACTGCTGGCGCTGGGCACACGGCCCTATCTCGTCCCGGCCATGGGCAGCCACGGCGGCGGCACTGCCGAGGGACAAGCCGAGGTGTTGGCCGGCTATGGGCTGGGCAGCGACCGGCTCGGCATCCTCATCCGCAGCAGCATGGAGACGGTGCAGATCGGCACAACGCCGGCGGGGATGCCGGTCTACTGTGACGCCAACGCCGTGCAGGCCGACGCCATCATCGTCGTCAACCGTATCAAACCGCACACAGCGTTTCGCAATCGCTGGGAAAGCGGGCTGTTCAAGATGCTGGCCGTGGGGCTGGGCAAGGAGCGGGGCGCGGCCACGCTGCACAGTTGGGGCATCGCCGATGCCATCCCCGCCGCGGCGCGCGTCGTGATCGCCACACTGCCGGTCGTGGCCGCCATCGGCATTGTGGAAAACGGCCAGCACCAGCCCGCGCAGATCGAGGCGATCCCCGCGGCGGCCATCGAAGCCCGTGAGCCGGAGCTGCTGGACGCTGCCTGGACCCATCTGCCGCGCATCCCGCTGGAACCGCTCGACCTGCTGGTGCTGCAAGAGATCGGCAAAGACATCAGCGGCACCGGCATGGACCTCAACGTGGTCGGCATGTGGCGGCGCACAGGCGGCCCCGTCGCGCCCGATTTTCGCGCCATCGTGGCGCTCGACCTGACGCCCAACAGCCACGGCAACGCCGTGGGCGTCGGCTACTGCGACCTGATCCCGCAGCGGCTGGCGGACAAAGTAGACTGGCCCGCCACCTATACCAACTGTCTCACCGCGGGCAACTTCAACGGCGGCAAACAGCCGATCACGCTGCCCACCGACCGCGCGGCCATCACCGCCGCCCTGCCGCGCACCGCTCCCAGCCAAGCGCGGCTGGTCATCGCCCGCAACACCTTGGACTTGGGGCTGCTCTGGGTCTCGACGGCCCTCCTGCCCGACATCGCCAATTCGCCCCAGCTAGAACCGATCGGGCCGGCTCAGCCGCTCACCTTCGACGCCGCAGGCACGCTTACTCTGCCGGAAGCGCTTGCAGCCACGCATGGATCGCCGTGACGCCGCTGGGGCTGATCGTCATCGGGCCAAAGAGATGGTCCGGGCCAACATCGCCGCCGGTACGCAGCAGGTCGGTGAACTCCTGCTCGCTCAGGGTGGTTCCGGCCAGGGCAGATCCCTTGTCGGGCACGCCCTCGGCGTTGTCCCCGTGACACTCGGCGCACTTGCGCGTCAGATAGAGTTCTTGGCCGCGTGCCTGCTGGGCGGTCAACGCCGCGCCCGCCGGTTCGGGCGTGCCCGCCTCGGCGCTCCCCGTCTCAACGCTCTCGGTGACGGCCTCACTGCTCGCGG
>QEUY01000574.1 GCA_003577365.1 Chloroflexota bacterium
AGGCATAGACCGGCCGTAAACCATGCATCCGGCGGCTCAAAATGGCGCGATAATGAGGTATGCGTTCGTTGAATCCCGCATCCCCGGAACTCAACACCAATACCCTGGTCACCGGCTCGCCGGCTCAGATCTATGCGCTGCTCGGCAGCAGCCCCGCCGGGCTGACGCCAGAGGAAGCGCAGGCCCGGCTACAGATCGCCGGCCCCAATATGATCCGGAAAGTGCGGGGAAAGCCCCTCTACCGCAAATTTCTCGCCAACTTCACCCATCTCATGGCGTGGATGCTCTGGGCAGGCGGCATCATGGCCTTTGTAGCGCGCATGCCGCAGCTTGGGTGGGCTGTCTGGGCCGTGAACCTGATCAACGGCAGCTTCAGCTTCTGGCAGGAATTCCAGGCCGAACAAGCGACCGAAGCCCTGCGCAATCTCCTGCCCGTCTATGCACGCGTGCGCCGCGGCGGCGCAGAACTGCGCATCCCCGCAGCAGAGCTAGCGCCGGGGGATCTCCTGCTGCTGGCCGAAGGCGACCACATCTCCGCCGATGGGCGCTTGGTGCAGGAGGCCGACCTCCGCGTCGACCAGTCCACCCTCAGCGGCGAGTCCAACCCCGTCGCCAAGAGCGCCGAAGCCGCCGCCGTCAGCGGCATGGCCTATACCGAACTGCCCAACCTGGTCTTCGCCGGGACCAGCGTCGTGGCCGGCACGGCCCAGGCGGTGGTCTATGCCACCGGCATGGAGACCCAGTTCGGCAAGATCGCGCATCTCACCCAAAGCCTGGGCGAAGAACTCAGCCCCCTCCAGCGCGAGATCATCGTTGCGACCAAAATGGTGACGGCGGTGGCGGTGGGCATGGGGCTGCTCTTTTTCGCCATCTCCGAGGCAATGGATGCCATGCCCTTGGCCGAAGGGGTGGTCTTTGCCATCGGCATGATCGTCGCCTTTGTCCCCGAAGGGCTGCTGCCCACCGTCACGCTGGCCCTGGCAATGGGCGTGCAGCGCATGGCCGCGCGCCACGCGCTGGTCAAGCGCCTCTCGGCGGTCGAAGCCCTCGGCTCCACGACCGTGATCTGCACCGACAAGACCGGAACCCTGACCCAAAACGAGATGACCGTGGCCGCAATCTGGCTCGACGGGCGCAGCCTGGAGGTGACCGGCGCCGGCTATGCCCCCGCCGGGGGGGTGTACGAACGCGGCAGGCCCTTGACAACGGCTGCCGACGCGGGCCTGTGCCGTCTCCTCAGCGCGGCCGCGCTCTGCAACAACACCCGGCTGATCCCGCCCGGCCCTGAAACCGCGCGCTGGACCGTCTTGGGCGACCCCACCGAGGCCGCGCTGCGTGTGGCCGCGGCCAAAGGCGGGCTGGCGCTGGACGATCTAGAGAAAAGCCGGCCGCGACTGCGCGAACTGCCCTTCGACGCACGGCGCAAACGCATGAGCACACTGCATCAAAGCGGCGAGCAGCGCCGGGTCTATGTCAAAGGCGCGCCACGCGAACTGCTGGCCCTCAGCACCTCTATCCTGTGGCATGGACAGTGCCGGCCCCTCGGCGCAGAACAAGCCGCGGCGGTCTTGGCCGCCAACGACGACTATGCGCGCGCCGGGCTGCGCGTCCTGGCCGTGGCCGAGCGGCCTTGGCCTGCGGGCGCGGGCGGCTTTGTCGCCGAGCAGGTCGAACGCGACCTGACTTTTCTGGGGCTGATGGCGATGCAGGACCCGCCCCGGCCCGAAGTCGTCCAGGCGGTAGAAGTCTGCCGCCGCGCCGGCATCCGCATCATCATGATCACCGGCGACTATGGGCTGACCGCGGCCAGCATTGCCGCGCGCATCGGCATCACGCGCGCGGCGCTGCCGCGTATCCTCACCGGGGCCGAGCTGGACGCGATGGACGACGCCGCCCTCCAGGCCGCGCTTGCCGAGGAGATCATCTTTGCCCGCGTTGCGCCCGAACACAAACTGCGTGTGGTGAGCACGCTGCAAACGCTCGGCCATATCGTGGCGGTGACGGGCGACGGCGTCAACGATGCGCCGGCGCTCAAAAAGGCCGACATCGGGGTGGCGATGGGCCTGGCGGGGACAGACGTAGCCAAAGAAGCCGCGGACATGGTGTTGACCGACGACAACTTTGCCTCGATTGTGGCCGCGGTGGAAGAGGGCCGCACCGTCTACGCCAACATCAAAAAGTTCGCCACCTATATCTTCACCAGCAACACCCCCGAAGCCGTCCCCTTTATCCTCTTTGCCCTCAGCGCGGGGCGGATCCCCCTGGCGCTGACCATCATGCAGATCCTCGCCGTCGACCTGGGCACGGATCTGGTCCCGGCGCTGGCGTTGGGGGCCGAGCCACCCGAACCGGGATTGATGGACCGGCCCCCGCGGCGGCCAACCGAGCATGTGATCACCTGGGGGCTGCTGGGCCGCGCCTATCTCTGGCTAGGCCCCGTGCAAAGCTTGGCCGCTATGGCGGCGTTCTACTATCAATACTGGACCCACGGCTACTGGGGCCAATGGCTGGGGCTGCCCGACGCAGGGCTGCTCTACCGCTCGGCGACGGCCATGACGCTGGCGGCGGTGGTCGCCACGCAGATCGGCAACCTCATGGCCCAGCGCACCGAGCGCACCTCGATTGTGCATGTGCCGTTCTTCCGCAACCGGCTGGCGTGGGTGGGGATTGCCGCGGAACTGATGCTCATCGCGCTGATCGTCTATGCACCGCCGCTGCAGGCGATCTTTGCCACCGCTGCCTTTCCGCTCGCCAACTGGCTTTTCCTGCTGGCTTGGAGTCCGGCGCTGCTGATCGTGGACGAGGCGCGCAAGGCGCTTGTGCGGGGGCGCGACCCGCGGCCTACCCGCCGCAGCCAGGAGGGGCTGGCACTATGAAATTCATCATCATCGGCTGTGGACGGATGGGATCCGGGCTGGCCCACAACCTGAGCCTCCTGGGCCATGACCTGACCGTGGTCGACCGCGACCCGGACGCGCTGCGCCGCTTGGGGCCTGGCTTCCAAGGGCACAAAATCGTGGGCGTGGGCTTCGACCGGGCCATCCTCACCCAGGCAGGCGTGGCCCAGGCCGACGGGCTGGCCGCGGTGACGGGCAGCGACGAGGCCAATGTCGTGATCGCACGCGTGGCGCGCCAATACTTTCATGTGCCGCGCGTGGTGGCACGGCTTTTTGACCCGCGCAAGGCCGAGATCTATCGCCGCCTGGGGTTAGCCACCATCGCCCCGGTCACATGGGGCATCCAGCGCATGGCCGAAAGCCTGGTCTTGCCCCAACTGCACGCGGTCTTTACCCTGGACAGCGGCGAGATCGACCTGGTCGAGGTAGACCTGCCCCCCACGCTGGCGGGCCGCCGCGTCCACGACCTGGCTGCGCCCGGCGAAGTGCAGGTCACCGCGCTGCGCCGCAAGGGGCGCACCTTTTTGCCCACCCCCGACACGGTGATCCAGCCCGGCGACCTGGCCTATCTG
>QEUY01000575.1 GCA_003577365.1 Chloroflexota bacterium
TCCATAGTCGCGGGCGCGGCCGGACGCTCAGCCTGGAAGCGGTTACCCTGATGGACCATGCCCAGCGTGGCAAAGCGCGCTGCCGGCGCCGGCAGCGCCGCATAACGCGCCCACTCTGCCCGGCGCAGCGCGGCCAGCCCGCGCAGATCGGCGCAGGTCGCCGTGCCTTCGACGACGCCGCACACCTCGTCTACCTCCAGATAAAAGACCTCCGCCGGGTCATCCAAGAGGCCGGCGGCATAGAAGCGCAGCCCTAGCTCTCGAAAGATCTGCCGGGCGCGGCCAAAGACGCGCGTGCGCTCAAAGCGCAGATTTTCGCGGTCGCGCACATGGCGGCGCGCATTCCTGAGCACCCACGCAAAGGAGCTGCGCCGCAGCGGTTTCCCGGCCAGCGCCGCGGCCACCCGCGCTTCGGCCTTGGCGCGCAGCTGCGGCTGCCGCGCGGCGGGCAGCGCCGCAGGGTCGAGCAGGCGCTGGCGCGCCAGCCTGCCCACGGCGCGCAACAGCGGCAGTGGGTCGTCGTGCAGCGTGGCGCTCTCCAGCTTCAGTTCATTCAGGCAACGCTCGCCAAAGCGGTTCAAGTAGCCTTGATAGGCCGCCGTCAACATGGGCAGCGCAGCCATGGCGCTTTCGATCTGGCGGCGGCTGCCCGTCTCCAACAGCGCCACCAGCCCCGGCTGGCCCACCTCGGCGCGCGCGGCCAATTCTGCCAGGGCGCGCACACGCGCCGCCGGTTCGGCGCTGATCATCCCCCCTTCGCCGCTGAGCAGGTCGTTTTGCAGCGTCCCTTCCGCATCGCCGCACCAGGCCACGGTCAGCCTGGCGAGCACGCCGTAGAAGATCATGGCGAAGAAATCGTTGAGCAGCGGCGCATCCCAATGGTGCAGCAGTTGGCTGTCCAGCGTGTGATAGTAGGCGACCAGCTCGTCGGCGCGCCGATCGCTCAGATCAGGCCGATCTGGACCCAGGGCCGCGTCCAGCCGGACATAAAAGCGCCGCTTGGCCCCATCCAGCCGCGCAAAGCTGACAATCAGCCCCAGCACCGTGCGCGCCAGATAGAAGCGGTCGGCCAGCCGCTGCTGCCAGGTCGTCTGCGCCAGCCCCGCGGCCACACTGTCGGGCAGCGGCTCCTTCACGCCCATCATCTGCTCCATAAACCGGCGGTTGGCCTTAAAGCCCGGCAGCAGCGCCAGCACCCGATACCAGTTGAGCAGGTTGTAATAGATGCGCCCGCGGATCAGCCCGATCATATTGGCAAAGACCGGCTGGTGCGCCTGGATGACCGGCCGCGGCACGCCCAGGATGCGGCAGAACTCTTGGTAGACCTCCTCATAGGCGCGGCGCGCAAACGAATAGGTCAAGGGCGTGGTCGTGCCGCCATAGCTTTCGACGATGTTGCTGTTGTCCCACAGCGTCTGCACCCCGTCCGGGTCGGGCAGGTCGGTCAGCGTCGTGATCGGCCGCGACTGGAGCAGATAGAGACGGTCGCCGGCCCAGGCCCACTCGATATCCTGCGGCCTGCCCAGCAGCGCGGCGCAGCGCCGCGCCAGCGCCGCCACGGCCTGCACCTGGGCATCGCCCAGCACCGGCTGCGCCGGGTCATGCAGCGTGCGCGCCAGGATCGCACCGCTGCGGTCCACCTGCCAGACATCGCCGCTCTGTGCGCCGCTCACCAGCGCATCGCCGCGACCGGCGACCGCGGCCACCACCGCCACCCCGCGCCGCCCGCTCACGGCGTCGGCGGAAAAAGCGACCCCCGCCGCCGTTGCCGAGACCATGCGCTGGATCAAGACCGCGGGCGCAGTCGGCGGCCCCGCCAGCCCGCGCTCGGCACGATAGGCATAGACGCGCGGCGCGAAGCCCGACCGCCACACGTCCACCACGCGCCGCGCCACATCCTCCGGCGCGACATCCAGATAGCTTTCCAACTGCCCGGCGAACGAATGGCCCGCGCTGTCCTCCTCCACCGCCGAAGAGCGCACGGCCAGCACCGCGCCGTCCGCGGCCACCCGGCCCAGCGCCGCGTGCAGCGCGGCCGCAACCTGGGGCGCAAGCGCCAGCCCTGCCAGTGCCACGGCCGCAGCGTCGGGCGTGATGGCCTGCGCCAGCGCGGCGGTCGCCGCCGGCCCTAAGCTGGCGACAAAGGCCGCGGGCGTCACCACACACCAGCCGGGCACAGGCAGCCCCTCGGCAGCCAAACGCGCCAGCGTCGCCGCCTTGCCCCCCACCTGCGAAACCGCAGGCAGCGCGTCGCCCATGCCGATCACCAGCGGAGTTGGCGGCTGTGCGGCAAAGACCGTAGAGACCGGCTGGATGGCGCGTGGGGGTGACCCTGTTGTCATCGCTCACTCCTCGAAAAATCGAAATCCTGGCGTGCAAAATCGGGTACAGCCTACTTGACAAGCCCGATCGCGGCAAGTAGAGTGTGAACGCAATTGGCGGCAGGCGTCCATGCCTGTCTGGAGAGAGGAACCCATTCCCTGTGGATACTCAGTTCACCATCTGGCAGGCGAGCGCGGCGGCGGCGCTGCTGCTGCTCGTCGCGCTCTACGGGCGGGGCTGGCGGCGTCTACACCGCGCCTTGCCCACCCTGGCGACCGGGGCGCGGCTGGTGGCGCTGTCCGGCGCGCTGCTCGCCCTGACCCTGGCCTTGGTCTGGCCGCTGCCCATCTGGAGCAACTATCTGCTCACGCTGCGCTCGCTGCAAAAGGTGCTGATCGCCATGGTAGCCGCGCCGCTGCTCTGGCTGAGCTGCCCGGTGCAGACCATCGCTTGGGGGCTGCGCGGCCCGGCGCGGCGCGCCTTGGTGGCGCTGCACCGGGGGCGCGACCCGCTGTCGCGCGGCGCGCGCGCCCTCACACGGCCCTTGTTCTGCTGGTTCGCCTTTCTGGGCGCGTTTCTTTTCTGGCATGACCCGCAGGCCGTGCCCTTTATGGTGGGCACGAGCTGGTTTCACTTTGTTGCACCCTGGCTGCTGCTCGGCGCGGCCCTGCTCTTCTGGTGGCACGTCGTCGATACCGGCCCGCGCCTCCACACACGCCTGCCCGCCTGGGTGCTCATCGTCTACGTGATCGCCGTGGAGATCCCCAACATGGTGGCGGGGGTCACCATCGCCTTCTCCGGTGCGCCCCTCTATGGCTACTACGCCACGCTCCACGCCCAGGGACGCGCCCTGCTGCCGCTCACTGCGATCACCGACCAGATGACCGGCGGGGCCATCGTCTGGGTCTTTGGCAGCCTCGTCTATATCGGCTCGATTGTGGCGGTGCTGCACCGGCTCTTCCGCCGCGACGGCAGCACGGCCCCCCATCCGCTGGCCGGCTGGGACGCCAACGAGAAGTTCATCGCCCCTGGGCTGGAACAGCGCGTGGTGCAGAACCGGCTGCGCAACATAGACCTCAGCCACCACTAGAGAGGGCCGTAGGCAGCAGCGCCAGCGCGCCATAGCAGGCCAGCAGCCAGCAGCCATCCCGCCGATAGTTGCTCCAGCCGTGCGCTGCCACGCATCGGACTGCGTATAAAACGCACCCCCAGGATCGCCGCGGTCACCGCGCCCACGCTTGCCACCACCCCGGGCAGTTCCCAACTGCCTATGGCTCGGCCCGCCAACGTGGCACAGACCCCGGCCAACGCCAGCGCCACCCACCACACCGCCGTGGCACGCGGGATGCCCCACAGCCGGCTGTAGGTCTCGACC
>QEUY01000576.1 GCA_003577365.1 Chloroflexota bacterium
CCGCCACCACATCGCCGCCAAAGAGCGGGTGCAGCACCGTGGGCTTGAGGAAGCCCACCAGGTCGACGCTGAGGGGGATGGCTTCACCCCAGCCGCGCAACGAGAAGTCGTCGGTGAGGAACTGGCCGAGGATGGGCAGCAGCGCCGGCGACCAGACGACAAAGGCCGTGACCATCGCCAAAAGCAGCGCCGTGATCAGCCCGGCCCACGTGACCGCCGGTGCGCCGGTGGCGCTGCGGCGCAGCTTGGCGATCAGCACCGTGATCAGCACGATCGCCGTGAAGATCGCCAGAAAGAGCGCGGTGATCATCTCGGCCAGCCCGTTGAAGGCCATAAACAGCCCCGCCCACAGCGCCGCCTGCCGCCGCCGCGCGGGAGCTAGGCTGCCGTCCAGGCTGCGCAGCAGCGCCAGCGCATAGAACGGGATCCACTGCGTCGTCACCATGTCATAGTGGCCGAGCATGGCGTAGATGGCGCGGTTGCTGCCAAAGGCATAGACCAGCCCTGCGCCAAACGCCGCCAGACTCGCCGCGCCGGGGGAGAGCTTGCGCCCCACCCCGCCCGCCCAGCCGCGGCCCAGCAGATAGCGCACCAGCAGAAAGACGCCGTAGCCGCTGAGCACCGTGCTGGCGAGCAGAGCGATATTGCTGCCCAAGGGCAGGTTGACGGCCAGCATCAACGGCTGCGCCAGCAGCGCATGGAAATAGTTATAGGTGTAGAGGATCAGGTCAATGCCCAGCGGATACCAGATCAACTGGCTGTGCAGCGGGCTGCTCAGGCTATCGACCAGCGCGTGTTTGAAATACCAGATGTTCCACAGAAAGGTGGACTCGTCAAAGGCCCACTGTGCGATGCCGGGCACATGCGTCGTCAGGTGGCGCGCCAGCGGCCAACTCAACGCCAAAGCCAGCAGCGTATAAAGAAACAAGACCAGTAGGTGGCGGCGCAGCGGTGGTCGAAGCATGGTTGTGCAGTCTATCACACGCCCCTAGGAAACGCTGAACCGGCTCCTCAAATGTGTCCCCCAATTGTGTCCCCCAATGCGGTCTCGACGCGCCACCTGTGTTAGAATCACCCGCGTTCCGGATGTGCCTGTCCGCCTGGAGTTGCCCGGAGCTAAAGCTGCCGGGCTAAAGAACAACGCCCCCTGCAAGGGGGCAATGAATGTTCCGACTTCTCTGCTCTGGCCTTTGCGCCTTGGCGACTTTGTGGTGAAAACTTTGCGGTGAAAAATCTCTCATGCGTGTCTACCTAGACCAGATCGGCTGCCGGCTCAACTATAGCGAAATGGAGACCCTGGCCCAGCGGCTGCGCGGGGCGGGGCATCAGGTGGTGGCCGCACCCGAACAGCCGCAGGTGGTGGTCTTTAACAGTTGCGCCGTGACCGGCGAGGCCGGCAAGACCAGCCGCCAGCGCATCCGTACCCTGCACCGCGCCAACCCGGACGCGCGCCTCGCCGTCACCGGTTGTTGGGTCACGCTCGAACCGGAGAGCGCCGCGGCGCTGCCCGGTGTGGCGCTAGTGGCGGATAACGAGCGCAAAGACCTGCTCCATCTGCTGTTGGAGCCGTGGAGCGCCGAGCTGGACAACCCGGCGGACCTGGCGCGCATGCAGCCCGACGGTACGCCTTTTGAGGAGATGGAAGACCCGGCCAGACAGGCGCGCACGCGCGCCTTTATCAAGGTGCAGGATGGCTGCGACAACCGCTGCACCTTTTGCGTGGTGACGCTGGCGCGCGGCGCCAGCCGCAGCCGTCCCCTGGCCGAGATCGTGGCCGAGGTGCAGGCGCACGCCGCCGCAGGCATCCAAGAGGCGGTGCTGACCGGCGTGCATCTGGGCAGCTATGGCCGCGATCTGGAGGGCGCGGCGCGTAGCGATCTCAAGCAATTGGCGGCGGCGCTGCTGGCCGAAACTGACATCCCCCGGCTGCGCCTCAGCAGCCTGGAGCCGTGGGAGCTGGCCGATGGCTTTTTTGACCTATGGCAGCAGTGGCCTGACCGGCTCTGCCCGCATCTGCATCTGCCGTTGCAGGCCGGGACCGACGCACAACTGCGGCACATGGCGCGGCGCTGCACGGTGGCGAGCTTCCGTCACCTGGTGGAAGAGGCGCGCGCCGCCATCCCCGACCTGGTGTTGACCACCGATCTGATCGTGGGCTTCCCCGGCGAGAGCGAGGCGGATTTTGCGGCGGGGGCGGCCTTTGTCGAGGAGATGAATTTTGCCCACGCACATATCTTCCCCTTTAGCGCGCGCCGGCGCTGCCGCGGCCGCGTTTGGCGGGCAAGTGCCTAGCACGGTCAAAAAGGCGCGGGCGCAGGCCTTGGCCGCCGTGGTCGAGCGCACGGGGCGCAGCGTGCGCCAAGGTTTTGTGGGCGGCTGTCGCCCGGTGTTGTGGGAGTGGCCGCACGGCGAGGCAGTCGTCACCGGCGCAGACGGTCAGCCGCTGCGGGTGTGGAACGGGTTTACGGATAACTATCTGCGCGTGACGCTGGAAGCGCCAATGGACGCGGCGCTGCACAACACCATTACCCCCGTCCGGCTGGACGCGCTGCACGGCGATACGCTCTTTGGCACGCTGGTAGGCAGTGGGCTGTAGGGACACGGTATACCGTGTCCGTACGGGGCAGAAGGCAGAATGCGCTGCTCTGCTTCTGTGCCCTACTGCCCATCTGCCACTGCCTTTCCGCGGTGTGGTATAATGGGCGTCTATACTCGGACCTAGGCAAGAGAAGGTACGCAAGATGAGTGAGTTGGTGACCCAATTGGAGGAGCTACAGGCCGGCGCATTGGCGGCGCTGGCGCAGACCCATACCACCGACGAGACGCGCGCTTGGCATGGCGACTATCTGGGTCGCAAGGGCAAGCTGACGACGCTCTTGACCGGGCTGGGCCAACTGCCGCGTGAGGAACGCCCCGCGGTGGGCAAGCGCGCCAACGAGATCAAGCTGGCGCTGGAGCAGGCCTTGGAAGAACGCCAGGCCGCCATCGCCCACGACGAGATGACCGCCGCGCTCAGCGCCGAAGGCATCGACGTGACCCTGCCAGGCCGCCGCCCGTTGACCGGGCGCTATCACCCGACCACCACGGCGGGCCGCGAGATCGTCGGCATCTTCCAACGCATGGGCTTCTATGTCTATGACGCGCCGGAGGTGGAGACCGATGAGATGAACTTCGGGCTGCTCAACTTCGCCCCCGGCCACCCGGCGCGCGAGATGCAGGACACCTTCTTCACCACCAACCCCGATGTGATCCTGCGCACACACACCAGCCCCGGCCAGATCCGGGTGATGCGCGAATATGCGCCGGAGCCGATCCGCGTGGTGCTGCCCGGCAAGTGCTGGCGCAACGAGGATGTGACCGCCCGCGCCGAGATGATGTTCTATCAAGTCGAAGGGCTGGCCGTCGGCCACAACATCACCTTCAGCGACCTGAAGGGGGTGCTGCTCAAGTTCTT
>QEUY01000002.1 GCA_003577365.1 Chloroflexota bacterium
TCAGGGAAGCTTGAATCATAGGCAGCAAGGCGCGGTCGCTCACGCACATGGTAAAGACCGGAACCACGAAGACGTTGTCGGGCGGTGTGCCGGCGCGGGTGTCGGCCACCAGCACCAACACGGCCTGCGTCAGCTTATAGTTGTTGCCCAAGGCGCTGGGGTCGATCACAATCTGGATGTCGGAAGGCACTGAGGTCTTGTCTGAACTGACGCTGGTGACCCAGTTGATCGCCGGGTCGATGGGCCAGGCGGTCGAGAGCACCGCCGAGGCCGAAACATCGCCGCCCGACGCCAGCCCTGCCGGGATGCCGGTGGGGATGGTGCGGGTGTTGCCCTGGGCGTCGTAGAGCACGATGTCGCCGGCGCTGTTGATCTCGCCGCCCGTGATGCCGGCGTCGACCAGCGCGGGCGCGTTGTCTAGCCCGGCAGCGGCGGTCTCGGCAGGCACGCCGATCAACGCTGCGCGATAATTGAGGCCGGCGGTGCCGCCCACACGCAGCGTCAGGGTGAGCGGCTCCTGCGACACGGCATCTGAACAGCTAAAGTTGAGATAGGAGACGGCGTTGGGCTGGGTTTGGATCGTCGCCGGCTGTACGGTCAATTCGACGGCCACCGTGAACGGCGAGTTGAGCATACTGCCGGAGCTGAGCGTGATCGATCCGGTGTAGGTGCCGACCTTGAGCTTGGTGGCGTCGAAGCTCACGTTGATGTTGGCCGGCGTGGTGGCAATGGTGGGGTTGACCTTGATCCACGGCTTGCCGGCTTCGGGAAAGACGTTGAAGGTGACCGGATCGGGCGTGCTGATGTTTTCGACCCGCAGCACATAGTTGCCGCTGACCGTGCCGGTGGGGACGGCGGCTTCGATCTTGGCCATATTGACGCCGAACGACGGCCCTTCGATAAAGCCGATGGCGTCCAGGTTGCCCGCCAGAACGGTCTCACGGTTGGTGCTGGTGGGCAGTTCCACGATGGTGTCATCGCTCATACTGGTGTCGGGGCGTGTGTAGACGCGGATGCGGTTGTCGCGCATGATGATGACCTCATCCTTGCCGTCGCCGTCCACGTCGCCGCCTGTGCCGGCCAGCCAGCCGTTGTCTTTGTCGAGCGATTTTTCAATGGGTTTGTCTTCAAACAGCTTGCGGTCGTCGCCCCAGACATCGCGCATGATCAGGCGCGCGCCGTCGCCGGAATGTTTGCGCAGGAACCAGACCTCCTGGTCGCCGTTGCCGGTGATGTCGGCCAGGAAGACCGTTTCAGGTTTGGGGGCAAACGCCCACGACCACTTGTCGTCGTCGTAGAGGATCGGGGCGCCGGCTTCTTCGCGCATTTCATAGATAATGAGCGTCTTCTCTGTGGTGCTGTTGGGCGTGGAGCGGATCAGCGCGATTTCTTCCTTGCCCCCAATGATGATCTGGCCGACTGCGACTTCACGCAGTTCTGCGCTGGTACTGCTTTTGGCCTCGAGGGTGGCGAAGTCGGCGTCGACACGGAAGATATCCATGCGGCTGCGCGCGCTGTCCTTGTCGAGCAGGATCAGTTCGTCGGCCCCGCCCTCGGTCATCTGGCCGGCTGCGCCAAAGGAGTAACGCTGGTCAAAGCTCTTCTCCACGTGTATCTGCCAGTCGCGGCCCGTCGGCTTGCCGTCGGGGCCAAGCGAGGCAGCCTTCATGATCCGCACATAGGAGCGGCCATTGGTATCTTGCCAGAGGATGGCGAGTTCGTCGCCGGGGATGCCGTCGTCGAAGTTGCCGGCGATGATGCGCTTGGGGATGCCGCGTTCGGCGGGCGCTTCATAGTAGATATCCCAGGGGATGCCGTTGGGCGTCTTGCGGTCTGGGTTGGTGGCGCCGCGGGCGACGACGGGGTCGAAAACCGCCCAGATGAAGTTGTCGCCATCGGCGCGCAGCGCGGCGATCTCCAGGTCGGTGTCGTTGTTGAAGTCGCCCAGCGCCGCATACTGCCAGCCGCCGCTGGGGCTGGACCAGTCGATCGTGGGGCTGCCTTCGATGGCCGGGTTGCCTTCTAGGTCCCAGATGCGGATAACGCCGTCTTCGCCGATGTAGACGATCTCTTCGCTGGGTTCGGCGCTCACCGCGGCCTGGGCTGTTTGGGGTGTCAGCGCCATGCCCAGAAACTGGGTCAGGAGCAGCGCAGCCAGCAGCCAGAAGGTGGCGCGGCGGCGCGGCGGAGTTGTGATGCACATTGAGTCGATTCTCCTTCTCGCTCGTCGTTGTTCCAATCTCGGTGCATTAGCCGGTAACATTCGTTCATTTCTTTCGTTGTGCGGTATTCTATGATGAGATTGGCCCACGCCCACTATACCCTAGGCGCTGCCGAATGAGTGAATTGGGGACCAGATTTGTTCTGCCTGGTCGGTTTCGCCCGGTGGGTGTGCAGATGGGGTATGGCAAGCTCCTTGACCGGTGGGCCAACAGACGCGACTCACCATCAGATTATACGTTTGATGCATCCAGGAGGTGCGGCTATGACATCGCCCGTGCGTGTGGCTGTGACCGGCGCGGCCGGCAACATTGGCTATGCTATCTTGTTTCGGATCGCCAACGGCGATCTCTTCGGCCCGGAGCAGCCGGTGATCCTGCATATGCTGGAGATCACGCCGGCCATGAAGGCCTTGGAGGGGGTGGCGATGGAACTGGAGGATTGCGCCTTTCCGCTGCTGCAGGGCATGGTGCTTTCGGATGACGCCAACCGGGCGTTTGACGGCGTCAACTGGGCGCTGCTGATCGGCGCGCGGCCGCGCTCCAAGGGGATGGAGCGCAAGGATTTGTTGGACGCAAACGGCGCGATCTTCAAGCCCCAGGGCCAAGCCCTGAACAGCCGCGCTGCTGCGGATGTGCGGGTGCTGGTGGTGGGCAACCCGGCCAACACCAATTGTCTGATCGCCATGCGCAACGCGCCCGACATTCCCAACGACCGCTTCACGGCTATGACGCGGCTCGACCACAACCGTGCCGTCAGCCAACTGGCGAACAAGGCGCAGGTGCATGTGACGGATGTGAAGAAGGTGACGATCTGGGGCAATCACAGTTCTACTCAATACCCTGATGCCTATCATGCCGAGATCGGCGGCGCGCCGGCGGCGGCGGTGATCGACGACGATGCCTGGATTCGCGGCACGTTTATCCCCGCGGTTCAGCAGCGCGGCGCGGCGGTGATCGAGGCGCGCGGCCAGAGCAGCGCGGCCAGCGCGGCGAACGCGGCGATCAACCATGTGCAAAGCTGGCATCATGGCACGCCGGAAGGCGACTGGGTGAGCATGGCTATCCCCAGCACGGGCGTCTATGGCGCGCCTCAAGGCGTGATCTTCAGCTATCCGGTGACCATCCGCAATGGGCGCTACTCCATCGTCGAAGGGCTGCCGTTGAGCGATTTTGACCGCCAAATGATCGCGGCGACCGGCCGCGAGCTGGAAGAAGAGCGCGACGCGGTGTCTGCGATCTTGGCCTAGGGCCGCGTGCCACTCCGCGCCTCCGCGGTCTTGCTCGGTTACATGAGTCATCCCGAACTTGCGTGTGCTGTAGCCCGGCAGCTTTCGTCCGGGCGGGCAGACGCACCAGCAGCCAACGCCGGGATGGCTCATGTTTTGTTCTCAAGGACCGCCTGCACTGTGCTTGCAACGCCTGCGCCCGGCATGTGGTTCCGGTCGTAGGGCAAACGGGGGGGAGACGTAGGGCGCGGCTTGGCGTCTAGGTTTCGTCTTGCAGTTGGGCGGCGAGCAAGCGCGCCTGGCGCATCAAGACTTGCTGCGTACCGACGGCCTGTGGGCTGAAGCCGTCGTCTTGGCGCGGGCGGCGGCGGCGGTAGCGCCCGTCGGGCAGCATGTCCCAGCCCTGGCGGTGGTCTTGGAGGGCGGACTGGAGGATGTGGGCCAGTTGTTCTTGCAGGCGCGGGTCTTCGATGGGGACGACGACCTCGACGCGGTTGGAGAGGTTGCGCCGCATCCAGTCGGCGCTGCCCAGCAGATAGCGGGGGCTGCCGTCGTTATGAAAGTACCAGAGGCGCGAGTGTTCGAGGAAGCGCCCGATGATGCTGAGCACGCGGATGTTCTCGCTGATGCCGGGGAGACCGGGGCGGAGACGGCAGTTGCCGCGCACGATCAGGTCGATCTGCACGCCCGCTTGGCTGGCTTCATAGAGCTTGCGGCAGAGCGCCGGGTCTTCGAGCGCGTTCATCTTGGCGATCAGGCGAGCCGGGCGGCCGCGCAGCGCGTGGGCGATCTCGCCGTCGATCATCTCGAGAAAACGCTGGCGCATGTTGACCGGCGCGACCAGCAGCTTGCGATAGTGGGTTTGGCGGCTGTAGCCGGTGAGAAAGTTGAAGACATCCATGATGTCTGCGCCGATCTCGGCGTTGCAGCTCAACAGCCCCAGGTCGGTGTAGAGGGTCGCCGTTTTGGGGTTGTAGTTGCCGGTGCCGATGTGATAGTAGGCGCGCAGCCCTTCCTCCTCCTCGCGGATCACCAGCGATAGTTTGGAGTGGGTCTTTAGGCCCACCAGCCCATAGGCGACATGGCAGCCGGCGTTCTCCAGGGCGCGCGCCCATTCGATATTGCGCGCTTCGTCGAAGCGCGCTTTGACCTCCACCAAGACGGCGACCTGCTTGCCGCGTTCGGCGGCGTGGATCAAGGCGGCGACCACCGGCGAATCGGCGCTGGTGCGATAGAGCGTCTGTTTGATGGCGACGACCTGCGGGTCACGCGCTGCGGTTTCGATGAAAAGCTGCGTGGTGGCGTTGAAGCTGTGATAGGGGTGGTGGACCAGCAAGTCGCCCTGGCGGATCAGCGAAAAGAGGTCGCCGGAGCGCGATTGGCGATCCAGCCCGGCGAAGCGCGGCGGCGTGATCGGCGTCCACGGCTCATATTTGAGATGGGGCAGCCCCAGATCGGCCAGAGGGAAGAGATCGGCCAGACGCAGCAGGCCGCGGATCGGGTAGAGGTCGCTTTGCTCTAGCTCCAATTCATGCAGCAGGATATCGACCATGCTGGGGGGCATGGCCTCGTCGACCTCCAGCCGGACGACGGCGGCGAAGCGTTGTTCGCGCAGTTCCTCGCTGATCATCTCCAGCAGGTCCTCGGCTTCTTCCTCGTTGCGGGCGATGTCGGCGTTGCGCGTGACGCGGAAGGGGTAAGCGGCGACGATATCCATGCCGGTGAAGAGCGCATCTAGGTTGTGGATGATCACCTGTTCGAGCGGGACGAAGTGAAAGGGGGTATCCAGCGGAACCCAGCGCGGGCGGTTCTGCGGCACTTTGACGCGCGCAAACTGAATTTCGTCGCTCACTGGGTCGCGCAGAAAGACGCCGAGGCTGAGGCTGAGGTTGCTGAGATAGGGAAAGGGGTGGCCCGGGTCGACGGCCAGCGGGGTCAGGATCGGGTAGACCTCGCGCAGATAGTAGGCGCGCAGCCGCTGCTGCTGTTCGAAATCAAGCTCGGAATAGTCGAGGATGCGCACGCCGTGTTCCGCCAGCGCGGGCAAGATGTCGTTGAACAGGCAGTCGCTTTCCGCCTCGACCATGGGGCGCACGGCTTTGGCGATGAGTTGGAGTTGATATTCCGGATGCCAGCCGGGGAGGGTGAGGTTGGCAAGCCCGGCGGCTTTTTGCCGTTTCAGCCCGCCCACGCGTTTGCGGAAGAACTCGTCGAGGTTGCTGGATGTAATGGCGATGAACCTGAGCCGTTCCAGCAGCGGGTTGCGGCGGTCGAGCGCCTCGCTGAAGACGCGCCAGTTAAAATCTAGCCAGCAGAGTTCCCGGTTGTAGACGCTGTCCGACTGGGTCAGCTCGTCGAGCGAGAGCGAGGTCAAAGGCACTTCGGGGATGTAGGCATGCTCGCGCGGCTGGATGACAGGTTCATCCCCTACGGCACTTTTTGCCGCGTCCTCCAGGGGGGTGGGCCGCGTGTGCTCCTCGGCGATCCCCGGCTGGAGATCGGCGGAGTGGATGAGAAAGTGCGCTTGCTCTTCAGGGCCGGGCATGGATCACCTGTCGCATCAAGGGTATCGCATCAAGGGTATCGCATCAGTTGGATGTGTCGAGAGGTCGCAGGCTGTAGGCCGGCAGGCCAGAACCATCGAGCCACAGGGCCGCTCTGCCGCGCGGCATTGTCTCCGCCGATCGATGCCTCATTCTATAGATTTGCGCCGGGTTTGTCGAATCGTTTTCGAACTGTCTGAGCGTGACCGTGGGCTTGATCGGTGTAGCGGCGGCATGGGCGGGCTGTGGTATGCTTGAGCAAGAATGCACTTTTCATCCGGAAGTGATGGAGGAGCGGTCCATGTCGGAATTGATCAGCCTGGTTTTGTTGTTTGTGCCGTTGTTTGCCGTCTTCTGGGCCGCGAACGTGGCGGAGGGGCGGCGCGCCCGGGGCGAGCCGTATGAGATGCCCGCATTGGCTGCCTATCTGCTCCTGGCCGCGTTGTATGCCGGAGGCGTGGCGATTGGGCTGTTGATCCAACTGGGCGCGGCGCTGTTTGCGATGCAGCCTGGGCTGCTGGCGGAGGCGGGCATCACCGGGGTGGAGGAGGGGGTGGCGTCGCTGCCCTTGGTGGGGCTGTCGTTGTGGCTGCCCTCACTGCTCGGTTTGGTGCTGCTGTTGCCGCCCGTGCGCCGGATGGTGGCGCGCCTGCTGCCCATGGACCCACAGAACCCGGTCCACGGCGTGGCGCTGGCCTTGTCGATGCTGATCCTGACCAATCTCCTGATCACGTTGGGCATGGGGCTGGGCAACCTGGCGGATATGGTCGCCGAGGCCGATAACGGTCGCGACGGCACGGCATTGCTCACGCTCTGGGCGCAGCAGATCCTGACGGCGCTGTTGGCGATGGTCGGCGTGGGATGGTTGACGCGCCGCGACCTGCGCGCCACGCTGGCGCGCTTGGGGATCGTGATGCCCTCGGCGCGCCAGTGGTTGATCGGGGTCGGGCTGGGGGTCGCCATGGTGCCGGTGGTGCTGGCTCTGGAATATGTTGCCTCGCTGGTGGGCATGGGGGCCAGCGCCGATGTCGAGCGGCTGACCGAGGAACTGTTGGGGCCGCTGTTCCAATCGCCGTTTGGCATTCTGACCCTGGGGCTGTCGGCGGCGTTGGGCGAAGAGACGATCTTCCGCGGGGCGGCGCAGCCGCGTTTTGGCCTGATCGCCACGGCGTTGCTCTTTGCCCTAATCCACAGCAATTACGGCATCACGATCTCGACATTGGCGGTCTTTTTGGTGGGGCTGCTGTTGGGCTGGGTGCGGCTGCGCCACAACACCACCACGGCGATGGCGCTGCATGCGGTCTACAATATCACGCTGGGACTGTTAGCTTATCTAAGTACTTCCATGTTAGACTTCTAGCAGGATAGATTTTCAGCGGATGATCCCCCTGGGCGGGCCGGGCGTCTTTGACCCAGGCCGTCCGGCTCCGCCGCAACCAGCGCAGGCGCGGCCCTACGCGCCGAAAAATGTTCCGGACTTTGGACCCGGCCAGAGGTAGAAGGATACATAGACGATGCCTCCCTGGCGACGGACAGTCTATATTCTCTTTTGGGTGCAGTTGCTTTCCACGGCTGGCTTCAGCCTGGTCTTCCCCTTTCTCCCGCTCTATGTCAAAGAGATCGGCATTGCCAGCGGGGGCAGCATTGAGTTTTGGTCGGGGCTGGTCTTTTCCTCGCAGGCCGTCACGATGATGGTGGCGTCGCCCATCTGGGGGGCGTTTGCCGACCGCTATGGCCGGAAGGTGATGTTGGTGCGCGCTACGATCGGCGGGGCGATCCTGATCGCCCTGATGGGGTTTGCCCAGAACGCCGAGCAACTGGTGATCTTGCGCACGCTGCAGGGGCTGGTGACGGGCGTGGTGGCCGCGGCCAGCGCGCTGGCGGCGGCGGCGGCGCCGCGCGAACGGTCGGGCGAGGCGTTGGGGCTGCTGCAAATGGCGCGCTCGGTGGGGGTGGCGGTCGGCCCGGTGGTGGGCGGTGTGCTGGGCGATGCGTTTGGCTTCCGCGAGAGCTTTTGGATCACCGGCGCGCTGTTGGGGGTATCGGGCGTGTGCGCCATGCTGTGGGTGCATGAAGACTTTACGCCTGCGCCGCACAGCGCCAAAGGCGGGCTATTTGACGGCTATCGCAAGCTGCTGGCCGCGCCCGGCATGGGCGGGCTGTATGAGTTGAACTTTTTGCGCAGCCTGGGCCAGACGATGATCCTGCCGATCATCTCGCTGTTTGTGGTGCAGTTGCATGGCAGCGAGCAGGGGGCCGCGTCGATCACGGGGCTGGTGATCGGCGGGGCAGCGGTCACCGGGGCGTTGAGCGCGGTCTGGCTGGGCAGGCTGGGCGACCGGGTCGGCCACACGCGCGTGATGATCGGCTCGGCGGCGGTGGCGGCGCTCTGCTATCTGCCGCAGCCATTTGTGACCAATGCCTGGCAGTTGGGCGTGCTGCAGGCGCTGGGCGGCTTTGCCGCCGGGGGGCTGGTTCCGGCGTTGGCGGCGTTGATGAACCTGTGGTCGCCGCAGGGCAACCAGGGCGCGACCTATGGGCTGGATACGAGCGTCAACGCCGCGGCGCGCAGCGTGGCGCCGATGATCGGGGCGGGCATCGCCTTTTGGCTGGGGATGCGCGGGGTCTTTGGTGCGACGGCGTTTGTCTATCTCTTGATCGTGGCGCTGACCTTCCTAATCGTGCGCCAGGTCAGCGCGCGGCGAGGGGAGGCCGCGGCGCTGGGGCTGGCGATGAAGGGGGCCGGCGACGATTAGCGGGCGGCTGATCGGGCGACTTAGCGGATTTTTCCTCGGAACTTCCCACGCCAGGGGGCGGCCCAGGCTCAGGCAAGAACCTGGGCAAGCGCGGCCGCGATCTGGTCGAGGCCCTGCTGTAGGAGCGCGCGCGGCGTGCCAAAGTTGAGCCGCACAAAGCCTTCGCCGCCCTGCCCAAAGGGCGCGCCGTCGCTCAGCGCCACTTTGGCTTCCTTGAGGACAAACTGCTGCGGGGCGCTGAGGTGGAGGCCGCGCAGGTCGAGCCAGGCGAGATAGGTGGCTTCGGGCAGGGTCAAGGGCACTTGGGGCAGGCAGCGCTGCACGAAGTCGAAGACCAGGTCGCGGTTGCCGGTCAGATAGTCACGCAGTTCCTCCAACCAATCCTCACACTCGGTATAGGCGGCGTGGGCCGCGACCAGCCCCAGGATGTTGACATGCGGCACAATGCCCGCCGCGGCCTGGTTGATCTGGGCGCGCAGTGGGGCGTTGGGGACAATCGCCATGCTGCAGCCTAGCCCCGGAATGTTGTAGGTCTTGCTGGGGGCCATCAGCGTGATGGTGCGTTCGGCCAGTTCGGGCGCAAGCGCGGCGATGGGGTGGTGCTTGGTCTCACCCAGCAGCAGGTCGCAGTGGATCTCGTCGGATGAGATGACGAGGTTATGGCGCAGACAGAATTCGCCGATCTGGCTAAGTTCTTGGGGCGTATAGGCGCGGCCCACCGGGTTGTGCGGGTTGCAGAGCATGAAGAGCTGTGTCTCTGGTGTGACGCTGGCTTCCATGGCGTCGAAGTCGAGCTCATAGTGAAGATAGGGCCGGCCCTGGGCGTCGTGCTGGGTGCGTGTCGCCAGCGGCGCGGCCTGAATGACGCGCTGTTGGTTGGTAGAGGCGCTGAGGAAGGGTGGATAGACCGGGGGGGTGACGAGCACGCCGCTGCCCGGCGCACCCACCGCGCGCGCCACCACATTCAGCCCGCATACCAGCCCCGGCAAAAAGACGATGTGCGCCGGCTCGATCTGCCAGCCATAGAGCCGCGCCAGGCGTTCGACGACGGCTTGGCGCAGCTCTGTGGGGTCTTTGCCATAGCCAAAGACTGGGTGGTCGATGCGCTGGCGCAGCGCATCGGCAATGGGAGCGGGCGAGGCGAAATCCATGTCGGCGACCCACATGGGCAAGACCTCTTCGCCATAGACGGCCCATTTGCCGCTGTCACTGCTGCGGCGGTCGATGACGGTGTCAAAGTCGGCCCGGCGGCGCGAGGGATGAGCATGGAGGATGCCGGCGGACGATGGGTGATCAGACACTGCGTGTTCCTTCCTCTGCTGCACAGAATGATGGGATGAGATAGCCAAATTGCGAGACAACCCAATGATGGATTAACGCCCGTCCTGGTCGCGCCCGGTCTGTTGGGCTTCGGCGGCAGCCAACTCATCATAATGCAAAATGAACTGCTTGTCAGGGTCCGTGCGATAGGCGGCGCGCGCCATGGTGGTGGCGGCGATGGGGCTGGTGATAAAGAAGAGCACGATCAAGATCACCATGCGGGTCAACTGGCTTTCGCCGTAATAGAGGCCGGCGGCGAGCAGGATACAACTCACGCCCAGGGTCGACGCTTTGCTGGCGGCGTGCATGCGGGCATAGACATCGGGCAGCCGCACAATGCCGATGGCACTCACCAGCGTGAAAAAGACGCCGATGGCGGCGAGGACCACAATCCCGATCTGAAAGGCTGACATGGCTGTTCCTCTTCTGCTCTACTTCTGTTCTTGTCCACCTGTTTCTTCTGTGCGTTTCCGCTCTCCCCTATTCTGACGTCACCTGACCGTCTTTGCGCGCCTCTGCTTGAGGCGGGCGCAGGAGGTCGCGATAGAGGGTAAACTGCCGTTCTAGATAGCGGGCCAGCATCGTGGTTCCCAAAAAGCCGAGCACGGCGGTGACAATCGCCACGTCGAGCAGCGACGGCGTGCCGTTGCGGATGGCGAAGAGGGCGACGATGCTCACGGTGTGGACGGCGATCGAGTCGAACGCCACCGTGCGGTTGGGCACATCGGGGCCAAGATAGAGCCGGATGAAGCTGATCGCCATCGAGATCACGAGGATCAAGATCAGCAGGTCGAGGAGACGGTCGAATTCGAGCATCACGCTATTCCTCGCGAAACCTGGAGAATCATATGTTCAAACCCCGCCTTGATCGAAGCGCGCAATGTGTCTGGATCCCCGACGACTAGATAATGGACATACAAGACCGGCGGGTCCTGCCCATTGCGGTGCAGATCGATGGGCACGCTGCCCGGCGTCAGCGCAATGCAGGTTGCCAGCGTGGTGATCTCCAGATCGCTGTCGATATCGAGCGGTACGGCGATGATGCCAGGGTCCAGCTTTGGCTTGGGCTGGAGCACCAGCCCCGCCACCGATAGACTGCTCAGCGTGATCTCCCAGAGCAGATAGAGCACCAAACGGGCGCTGTGGACAAGGTAACGGCCATAGCGCCGGTCACTGCTGTGCAGGACGATGGCCCCGACCAGAAATGCCAGCAGGTGGTCGGCCCAAAGCTGGGAGAAGATGCGATAGTAGGTGGGGGTGACCAAGGCGATCACCACATTGACCAGCAACAGCAGCAACATGCGGTTTTGCCGGTCGCGGATGTCACTCTGCGTCATCGCATGGCCCCTTGTGAGATGTGGAGGATCATCTGCTCAAAGCCGCCTTTGATCGAGGCGCGCAGCCTGTCAGGGCTCTTGACGACGAGCGAATGGACATAGAGCACGCGCTGCCCGTGTGCGTTGCGGTCGAGGTCAATGCTGATGGTCCCTGGGGTGAGCGTGATGGCCGAGGCCAGCGCGGTGATTTCCACCGCGCTGGCGATCGCCAACGGGACGGCGACGATGCCGGGGTCCAACTTAGGCTTGGGCTGCAAGACCAGCCGGGCCACAGACAGGCTGCTCAGGATGATCTGCCCGACCAGATAGAGGACAAAGATGGCGCCGTACCAGAGATAACGGGCATAGCGCCGCTCGACGAGCGCGAGGAGCGCAGCCCCCACCAGGAAAGCCAATACGGCGTTTGCCAGCCCGCCGGGAAAGAGCGGAAATAGATCGGGGGCGATGGCGGCGATCAGCAGGTTGATCAGCAGCAAGATCGCCATGCGCTGCTGCCGCGCGCGCAGATCACTCCGCATGGTTCGCTCCTGCATATTCAATGACGTCGGTGGGGGCGACGGCGGCGATATAGCCCTGGCGATCCATCACCTGGCGCGCGGCGATGCCGGACCAGTGGAAGATCGACCCCGCAAAAATTCCAATTCCTAGACTCAGGCTGACCAGAAGCGCAATCGGGACGAGCGTGAGCCAACGCTGTCTTGGGGATGTTAGAAGAGTCGTGGCTCCAACTGCAATCTCCGGCTGATCCCAAAAGGCTTTCTGCCAAAGGCGAATCATACTCATCAGCGTAAAGAGGCTCACCGAGAGACTGACTGCGGCGATGACCCAATGGGCAGACCCAACTGCGCCTTGCAGCAGCACCAGTTTACTGATAAAACCGCTGGTAGGCGGCATGCCGGCAAGCGACATAGCGGCCAGAAAAAAGATGATGCCCAACACCGGTTGGCGATGCGTGAGGCCGGCCAAGCGGCTGCGAAGCAGGCTGCCGCTGCTTACCTCCATCTCGGCTGCGCCGCCTGCCATGAGCAGCGCAGTCTTGACAATCATATGATGGACGAGGTAGAGAATGCCCGCAGCCATGCCAAAGACGGCGAGCGCAGGGTCGCTGCTGGCCGCAAGCCCCAACCCCATGACCATATAGCCAACCTGGCTGATGATATGGAAGCTGAGCACGCGGCGCACCGTGTTGACGGCCATCGCACCCAAGACGCCGGTGACCATCGTCAGGCCGGCTATGGTCAGAATCAACGTCTGCCACTCCTGCAAAATATGCGGGAAGATCAGCGGGTAGAGGCGGAAGAGTGTGTAAATTCCCACCTTGGTCAGCAGCCCGCCGAAGAGCGCCGTGACTGAAGGATGGGGCGTGTGGTAGCTGGCGGGCAGCCAGAAGAAGAGCGGGAACAGCCCCGCTTTGCTGCTATAGGTGACCAGCAAGAGGCCGGCGATCAAGATCTGAACCGGGCGTGGGGCCAGCGGCATCCGTTCGGCGATGTGGGCCAGGTTGAGCGTACCCAACGTGCCGTAGATAATGCCTGCGGTCGCCAGAAAGATGGTGGAGGCCAGCAGGTTGAGCAGGACATAGCGGATGCCGCCGTTGATCTGGGCGACCTGCCCGCCCAGCGTCAGCAGCGCAAAGCTGGCGACCAGCAGAACTTCAAAAAAGACATAGAGGTTGAAGATGTCACCCGCCAGGAACGCGCCGTTGACGCCCATGACCAAGAATGAGACAAGCGGGTAATAGTTGAGCTTGGCGCGCGCGTCGAGCGTGCCCGACGCATAGACCACGGTTGCCAGGGAGAGAATGGCAGTCAGCGTGAGCATGATGGCGCTGAACGCGTCGGCGATCAGCGTGATGCCAAAGGGGGCCGGCCACAGCCCGACCTGCAGCACAAGACGCCGGTCGCTCAGGGTATAGACCAAGAGCAGGAGGGACACGGCCAGGTTGAGCAACATGCCCAACCCGGCCAGCCGGTTCTGCGTTACGGCGGCGCGTTCAAGCCCACGGCGAATGAAGGGCAGTCCCAGCGCGGCTGTGAGCAAGGGGATAGCAATGGGGGCGGACAGCCAGTTAGGGTCAAGGTGCATGCAGGGGTCCTTATCCTATGTCATCCTGTGTCGATCTCGGCGTCGTCTGCAGCGCCGGCGCGCCGGAAATGCTCCAGTTCATCGTCCAGCCATTCATAGTCGTCGCCATTGCGGTCCAACTCGTCGAGAAAGTGGCTGTCGGCGGCAAATGGGTCGTTGACGATCGGCGCGTCTGCGCCGCGCAGTTTCTCTTCGCCGAGCAGTTCGTTGCGCCGGTTGAGGAGCACGACCATGAAGGCCGTGACGCCAAAGCTGATGACGATGGCAGTGAGCACCAACGCCTGGGGCAGCGGGTCGACAAAGCGGCTGATATCGCCGGTGAAGGCGGCTTTGTCTTCGATGATGGGCGGAACGCCGCGCGCCAAGGTGCTGCTGCTGAAGAGCAGGGCATTCGTGCCGTAGGTGATCAGGTTGAAGCCGAGGATCACCCCGATGGGTTCACGGCGCAGGACGAGATAGGTGCCGGTGGCAAAAAGGACGCCGACCAAGGCGGCCGCGGTGAGACCGATCATGATTCCGGCTCCGGGTCGCGGCGGCTGAGCGCCAGAAAATAGGAGACGACCACCGAGACGACGACCAGAAAGACGCCGAGATCAAAGAGCTGCGGCGTGCCAAATTCAAGCTCAAGCGCGCCCAAGCGGACCTTGGCCCAGACCGCTTTGAGGAAGCCGCCCTGAATAAAGCCGATCAGCGCGGCCACGGCGGCGGCGAGCAGGCCGGCGCCGCTCAACGGCTGGAGATAGCGCCCCAAACGGCGGCGCACAAAATCATCGCCGCGGCTGAGAATCTGCAGTTGAATCGCAGCCGCAGCCACCAACCCGGCGATGAAGCCGCCGCCGGGCAGGTTGTGGCCGCGTATAAAGAACGAAAAGGCCAGAATAAGCAAGATCGGCGTCAAGATGCGGTCGAGCAGACGCAGGTAGAGTTCAGGCATGGGTGGCTTCGTTTTCTAGTTGCTTCTCGATGGGCTGCTGCTCGGCGCTCGGCGCGGCGGGCGCGAGCGGGCGGGGCCGGAAGAAGAGCGAGCGCAGGATCGAATAGCCGCCGACCGCGGCGATAGCCAAGACGGTGATCTCGCCCAGCGTATCGAAACCGCGGAAGTCGACCAGGATCACATTGACGATGTTAGTGCCGTGGCCTAGCGCGACCGAGTTGAGCGAGAACCAATCGCCAATGGCCGGGGCATAGGTGGGGCCGGCGCTGAGCAAGGTGAGGGAGAAGCCGAGCGCGCCCACTGCCAGCGCAACCAGCAGGTTGCGTAACCGGACGATGCGTCTGAAGGGCGGCGCCGGGCGGGGCGGGATGCGATAGAAGACGAGCACCAGCAGCACGACGGTTAAAATGTCTACCAATAGCTGTGTGAGCGCCAGGTCGGGTGCGTTAAAAAAGACAAAAAACAGGGTCACGACGATGCCGACCACGCCGGAGCTGATGATGGCGCTGAGCCGCGAAGGCGCGCGCACGGTGGCGATGGCGGCCACCGCACCCAACACAGCCAAGATCAGTTCGGCTAGGCTGGGCGAACTGTCTCTCAGAATACGAAAATCCTGCGGCCACTGCATCGTGTACACAGAGAGACCCAGCGCGACAACCGCGGCGCCCAATATAATGCTCGCCTGTTGCGCCAGGGTGCCCCCTTGCACTCGACGCGTCACCCATATAGCTAGGCCATAGACGCCATAGACAAGTTGATCAAAGCCTACCGCACCATTGAGACCCGCCGGCAGTGCTTGGAGCGCCGTGCGCACGCGGCTGCGCCCAAGGAAGATGAGCAGTCCCGCAGCCATGGCCGCCAGGCTGGTCATCAAGACGGGGGTCCAACCGTGCCATAGGGCGAGGTGCATCTCGACGGTTTCCCCTGCCATGTCGCTGGCGGGCGCGTCTAGCAGGTGGCCGACCGGAGCGAGCATGGTGGGGATGGCCGTACCGATCAGGGTCAACACCAGGGGGGCCAACACAAAGGCCAAGCCGGGCCGATGGTGGACGGGGGCGGCGTTCTGTGCGGCGTGCCCGTCCAGAAACCCTTCCCAGAGCAAGGTGAAGCTGTAGGCAACGAAGAAAGCCCCGGCAGTGGCCGCGGCGATGATCCCAGTCCAGCCGATAGTCGCCGAGAGTGTCTCGGCGTGATGAAAAAAGGTTTCGAGCAGGGTCTCCTTGGCCAGAAAGCCAAAGAGCGGGGGGATGCCGGCCATTGAAAGGCCGGCCAGCAGCGCCACGGCGCTGACGAGCGGCAGCTCGCGGCGTAGGTGGCCCAGACGCCGCAGGTCGCGCGTGCCGGTGGCATGGTCCACGATCCCCGCCAGCAGGAAAAGGGGGCCTTTGTAGAGCGCATGGGCCAGGATGCCGACGGCAACGGCGATCACCGCCTGCTCACTGGTGAAGGCCAGCAGCATGACTAAGATGCCAAGCTGGCTGACCGTGGCATAGGCGAGCAGCGCCTTCATGTCATATTGGCCCATGGCGGTGACCGCACCCACCAGCATGGTGATGCCGCCGGTCAGCAGCAATGCCCAGAACCAGCGCGGGTCATCGCCAAGGGCCGGGTGCAGCCGCGCCAGCAGATAGACGCCTGCCTTGACCATGGTGGCGGAGTGCAGATAGGCGCTGGCGGGCGTGGGCGCCGCCATGGCGCCCGGCAGCCAGAAGTGGAAGGGGAACTGCGCCGATTTGGTGAACGCGCCGAGCAGGAGCAGGGCCAGCGCCCACGGGTAGACTGGGGCGCGGGTCAGGCCCGGTGCGGCTAAGATATCGCTGATGGTATACGAACCTGTGCTGCTGCCCAACAGGACCATGCCAAAGAGCATGGCAAGCCCCCCCAAGGCGGTGACGAGCAGCGCACGGCGGCCACCCTCGCGCGCCGCTTCTTCGCCGTCGTCGAAGGCGATGAGCAGATAGCTGGAGTAGGAGGTTCCTTCCCAAAAGGCAAAGAGCAGGAGCAGGTTGTCGGCCCAGACCAAGCCCAACATGCTCGCCATGAAGGCAAAGAGCAGGCTGTAGAAGTAGCCGAGGCGCGGGCTGTCTTCAAAATAGTAGCCGGTGTAGAGCGCAACACCTGTCCCGATCCCGGCGATGATCAGGCCAAAGAGCAGGGCCAGCCCATCCAGGCGCAAGCTCAGCTCCAGCCCCAGGTCGCCGGCCCAGGGGATGCGCTCGACGAGAACTTGGCCGGCGGCGACCGCAGGCATTTGGGTGAAGAGCCAGGCGGTGATGGCCGCGGGCGGAAGCGCCGCGAGCCAGCCAATGTGGCGGAAACGGCGAGGACGGACGACGCCAAAGACAAGCGCCGTCAGGGCGAGGAGGACTAAGCTCGGACCTAACAAGGACACGCGTTATGTTTCTCGATTTCTGTGGTGGGCGGCTGTTCGGCCTGTCCGGGGCAGATCGAGGCATAAACCAGATCGCACCCTGAGCCGGCACAGGCTGCCGGTCCGCAGGTGTATTAGCTCCTAGCGCAGCTCTCTGCCAAACGGCAGCAGCGCCAATGGGATCAGTTTGATATGCTGGAGCGCAAATGGGATACCGACCACGGTAATCGCCAACAGCCCGGCTGAAAACAGATGCGCCACGACAATTTCCCAGCCGAAAAGTATGATCCAGATGATATTGAAAAGGACACGCAGCGGGCTGTTAGCCTGGTTCCCTTCTACAACCTCTTTGCCAAACGGCGCAAAGGTGGCGACGCCCAGTTTGATCGACTGCAGCCCAAAGGGGATGCCGACGACGGTGAGACAGAGCAGCAGCCCGCCGATGATATAGCCCAGCCCCGCCACCAAACCGCCGAAGATCAGCCAAAGGATGTTGCCTAAGAGACTCATAGCCACCTTGCCTTATCATATCCCCTGCAATGTCAGGCCTCTGTGAACTCCGGCCTATCGCATTGGGACAAAGATTTCGGGCCGCAGAGTGCGCGGCCAGACCGGACTGCCTACCATAATCCAAACACAGCACGGCCAATCCGTCAATCCTATCGCCCCTATCGCCGTGGTACTCGGATTGGCGGATCGACATGGCCTGGCGCGGCATCGCGGCGCGGAATTTTAAGGTTTGCGGCGCGCCGTTGGGTTGGATTTTCGCACGAATGTGCTATAATGCGGCTGTCGATACCCTGCAGCGGCCGCCATCGGCAAGGAGGAATCCCTTGAAACGTAAACGCTATTCGGCCAGTTTTGCCCAGACCGAGGCCGTGCGCCGGCGCAGCAAAGCGCGGCGTAAACGCCAGGTAGAACCGCAGCGCAGCTATGGCCCGATCTTTTTTGTGATCTTGGGTGTCACGATCGCCAGCGCCTTGGGTTTTGTGGGGGTGGTGGCGTCGGTATTGGCCGGCGGCTGATGAGTTTGCGCCAGCGGGCCTGTATTGCCCCAGAAGATCCTGGACTGCAACGGGCGATAAGCACCCTACGAGGGCAGACACAAGGCCCAGAGTAGAAGTAATCGTAGGCACGGTTTTTTGAGCCGCGCGCTCCTGCAGCGCATCCCCGTATACCCCTCCTGCATTCTCCTATAGTGCGACCCCAATTTGCCACATTTTCGCCGGCAATGTGTTCATCCTGCTTGATCGAAAATGTTGGGCAGGATGAAAATTTGTCTTGTGCCTCACTTGACATCTGTTTCAGCTAATGCTAAACCTGCTATGCTGTTTTGCTGTCACATATCCCCGATGGGAGTTCCTCTTGTTCGAAACTATCTGGCGTAGGAGAAACCATGGCTACTTATGCTGAAGCACGTGTGATTCCGGATCGTCTGGCCGATTTTACCCGAGACCGGCGCATCCTCATTCTGTCCGCAATGGCCGTTGTCATCGGCGTGATGAGCGCGTTCATCGCTTATGTCTTGATTCAGCTCATTGCGCTTTTTACCAATTTGGCCTTCTACCAGCGTTTCTCCTTTGCCGAAGCGACACCGGTTGGAAACCAGTTAGGGCTGTGGGTGATCCTTGTGCCTGCGATTGGCGGCCTGGTGATCGGGTTGATGGCGCGTTACGGGTCACCCAAAATTCGTGGGCATGGCATCCCCGAGGCGCTGGAATCAATCCTGATCGGGCGGAGCAAGCTTGAACCCAAGGTAGCGGTGCTGAAGCCGCTCTCCTCGGCCATCTCGATCGGCACGGGGGGGCCGTTCGGCGCCGAAGGGCCGATCATCATGACCGGCGGCGCGGCGGGGTCGCTCTTTGCGCAGCTTTTCAACCTGTCGGCGGCGGAACGTAAGACGCTGCTGGTGGCCGGCGCGGCGGGCGGGATGGCGGCGGTCTTTGCGACGCCGGTGGCGGCTGTGCTGCTGGCGGTCGAGCTGCTGCTCTTCGAATGGCGGCCCCGATCGTTTATCCCGGTGGCGCTGGCGTCGACGCTGGCGGCAATGGTGCGCGTGCCCTTATTGGGCAGCGGCCCGATCTTCCCCACGCCGGCCCATGCCACGCTGCCTGCCGCCATGATCCTGGTGGCGGCCTTTCTGGGGCTGGTCGGCGGGTTGGGCGCGGTGGCCGCCACCGGCCTGGTCTATGCGTTCGAAGACCTGTTTCACAAACTGCCGATCCATTGGATGTGGTGGCCCGCGTTAGGTGGTCTGCTCGTCGGCGTCGGGGGCTATTTTGACCCGCGCGTGCTGGGTGTCGGCTACGATCTGATTCGGAGTCTGATTCAAGGCCAACTGGTCGGCACGCTGGTGATCGGCCTGCTGCTGATCAAGGCGCTGGTCTGGGCGATTGCGCTCGGCTCAGGCACATCGGGCGGCGTCTTGGCTCCCTTGCTGATCATTGGCGCGGCGCTGGGCGCGTTCGGGGCCGGGTTCTTTCCGGGCCAAGAGCCGGGGCTGTGGGCGATGATCTGCATGACAGCCTTTATGGGCGGCACCATGCGCGCGCCTCTGACGGCTATGATCTTTGCCGTCGAGCTGACCCACGATTACAACACGCTTCCAGCGCTGATGGCCGCCAGTGTGGTGGCTTATGCCGTCACGGTTCTGCTGATGCGGCGGTCGATCCTGACCGAAAAGGTGGCCCGGCGCGGGCTGCATCTGCTGCGCGAATACTCGGTTGACCCGTTTATGTTGGTGCGCGTGGGCGAAATTATGGATGGCGAGTTGGGCATGGTGCGTTCCGATATGAGTGTGGCTGAGCTGTCGACGCATATTGCTGCGGGCGATCCGGCGTTGACCCGGCACCAGGCCCAGGCGATTGTGGACGAGGCGCAGCAATTGGTGGGCATCATCACGCGCGGCGATGTGCTGCGGGCGTTGAGCAAGGACCCCACCGGCCAGATGACGGTGCTGGAGGCGGGCAGCGCCCACCCGCAGTTGACCTATCCCGACGAACTGCTGGACAACGCCTTGGCGTGCATGCTGCAGCACAATGTGGGGCGGCTGCTGGTGGTCAGCCGGGACAACCCGCGCCAGGTGGTTGGGTATTTGGGCCGGTCGACGATTTTGAATGCGCGCAAGAGCCGGATTGAGGAAGAATTGGTGCGTGAGCCTGGCGTGCTCCAACTGCCCTAGCCCGCTCTAAACTGAAACGTCGGTTGCAGTCAGGAAATCCTTCGACCAAAGAACGATGCTCGTTCAGCCCCCTGCCAAGTCCCTTGTGGGCGGCTCGGAGCGTGCGCCAAGGGGCCAAGTTGATAGTCGGATGAAGCTGCGCGATAATGGGGCGGTGTCTGAACAAAACCCAATCACCTTGGACGAAGCCCGGCGGCCGCGGCCGGCCAGCGCTGCGCTGACCAAGACCGGCGGCTTTTTGGCAGGCTTTACGCACACGCTACAGCCCTATATTGGCTGCCGTTTTGGCTGTGAGTATTGCTATGTCAAGGCGCTGAGCGTACATCAGTTTCATCAGCCGCCGCTGGCTTGGGGGGAGTATGTGCACCCGCGCACGGGCATTGCCGAAAAGCTGCGCAAGGAACTGGCGCGTGCCCAGGCGCGTGGGGAATTGGACGCACTGGCGATCTTCATGTCCAGTGCCACCGACCCTTACCAGGCGGCGGAGCGCCGGTGGCGTCTGAGCCGCGCCTGCCTGGAGGTCTTTGCCGACTATCCGCCAGGGCTGCTGATGGTGCAGACCCGTTCGCCCTTGGTGGCCGATGATTTCGCCCGGCTGGCGCGCCTGGGCACGCGCTGTTGGCTGAGCTTTACCGTCGAGACCGACCGCGATGAGGTGCGGCGTGCCTTGACCCCACGCTGCCCTGCCATCGCCCAGCGCCTGGAGACGATAGCCGCGGCGCGGGCGCACGGTTTGAATGTGCAGGTCGCGGTCAGCCCCTGTCTGCCCTATTCGGATGTGGAAACCTTTGGCGCGCAGCTGGTCGAGTTGGCCGGCCGCGTGGTCGTAGATACCTATACCAGCGGCGATGGGCAGGCGGGCATACGCACGGCGCGCACCGGTGTGGCCGGTCGCTATGCGGCGCAGGGATGGGGCGATTGGCGCAGCGAGGGGGCAGCCCAGGCGTTGTATGCCTGGCTGTCGGCGCGGATCGGGGCGCGCGCCGGATGGTCGCAGGCAGGTTTTTCGGCATTGGCGCGCAGTGTGACCTGCGTGGCCCCAGCGCAGACGGCGGTCGTGTCATGAACCATCCTCTCCATCACGCCCATGGCTGGGCGGTCACGCCCACAGAGGCGGTCGCGATCCAGCGGCAGTTGGCCGGGCTGGTCGTCGAGACGCCGTTGCGCCATGCGCCGCAGCGCGTGGCCGGGGTAGATATGAGCGTGCGTGATGACCGGGTGCGCGCTGCGGTGGTGGTGCTCGACGTGCCCGGCTTGCAGGTGATCGACCATGCTACCTGGGAAGGGCCTGTGCAGTTTCCCTATGTGCCGGGGCTGTTGAGCTTTCGCGAGGTGCCCGCGGTGCTGGCTGCGCTCGACCAGCTTACGCAGTGGCCGGATCTGATTGTGGCCGATGCGCAGGGGCGCGCCCATCCGCGCCGGTTGGGGCTGGCCTGCCATCTGGGCGTGCTGCTCGACTTGCCGACGGTGGGCGTGGCCAAGTCTAGGCTGACGGGACATGCCGACGACCCCGCCGACGAGCAGGGCAGCGCTACACCGCTGGTCGACCGTGGGGAGCAGGTTGGCGTGGTGCTGCGCACGCGCGCCGGGGTGCGCCCGGTCTATGTCAGCGTGGGCAACCGCATCACATTGGAAGAAGCGGTGGCGTGGGTCTTGCGGCTGACGACCCGCTACCGGCTGCCGGAACCGACCCGGCTGGCCCATCATTTGAGCAAATTCGGGGAACTGCCCCGGTCGGCGTCGCACCGCTGACCGGCTGCCGCACAGCCATTTCACCCGAACAGCATATCTCATCGCACAAGATCAGTATCAGGTCCCCTATAGACCATCAACTGCCATCTTTGGCCATCTGTGAAGGATAGTGCTATGAGCCTTTGGGGCGGCATTGAAGCCGGTGGCACGAAGTTTGTCTGTGCCATTGGCAGCGGGCCGGATGATATCCGCGCCGAAACCTCTTTTCCCACGACGACACCGGAGGAGACAATCGGCAGGGCGATTGCCTTCTTCGGGCAGCATCAGCAGGCCGAGCCGCTGACCGCGGTCGGCATTGCCTCGTTTGGGCCGGTCGACCCGGACCGGCGCTCGGCGACCTTTGGCTATGTCACAACCACGCCCAAGCCGCATTGGGCCGATACCGATTTTGTCGGGCGTATCCGCAAGGCGCTGGATGTGCCGGTGGGGTTCGATTCGGATGTCAACGGCGCGGCGCTGGGGGAATTCCGTTGGGGCGCGGCGCAGGGGCTGGACACCTTTGTCTACCTGACGGTGGGGACCGGTCTGGGCGGCGGCGGCATGGTCAACGGTCGCCGCATCCACGGGCTGATGCACCCGGAGATGGGGCATATGCGCGTGCCGCATGACTGGGCAGCAGACCCATATGCGGGCTACTGCTCCTATCACGGCGACTGCTGGGAAGGGCTGGCCTGTGGGCCGGCGATCGAGGCGCGCTGGCAGGCACGCGCCGAGCAGCTCCCGCCTGAGCATCCCGGCTGGGCGTTGGAGGCGCACTATCTGGCGCTGGGGCTGGTGAGCATCATCTGCACCTTGTCGCCGCAGCGCATCGTCATGGGCGGTGGGGTGATGAAACAGGCACATCTGTTTCCCAAGATCCGCAGCGAGGTGCAGCGCCTGCTCAACGGCTATATTCAGAAAGAGGCGATCTTGCAGCAGATCGACGACTATATTGTGCCGCCGGGGTTGGGCAGCCAGGCCGGCGTGCTGGGCGCGATGGCGCTCGCCGAGGAGGCCGCAGCAGCATGAGTAGACAGACACCCGCCTTTGAGCCGACCGAGCATCCGCACCGGCGCTACAACCCGTTGATGGACGAGTGGGTCCTGGTGTCGCCGCACCGCACCAAGCGCCCTTGGCAGGGGCAGGTGGAAAAGCTGCCGCCTGAGGTGCGCCCCGCCTATGACCCGACGTGCTATCTTTGCCCTGGGAACGAACGCGCGGGGGGCGTACGCAACCCGGAGTACACCAGCACCTTTGTTTTTGAGAACGATTTTGCCGCACTGCTGCCGGACGGGCCGCGCGGTGAGCTGGACGCGGGCAGTTTCTTTCATACGCAGGCCGAGACGGGCGTCTGCCGTGTGATCTGCTTCAGCCCGCGCCACGATTTGACCTTGGGAGAGATGGAGCGGGCCGAGATCCGCCAGGTGGTGGATGTATGGTGCGAACAGGTGACGGAGTTGGGCAGCCGGCCTGAGATCGCCTATGTGCAGCTTTTTGAGAACCGCGGCGCGATGATGGGCGCGTCGAACCCGCACCCCCATGGGCAGTTGTGGTCCAATTACCGTGTGCCGCAGATCCCGGCTGTCGAGGACCGGCAGCAGGCTGCCTATTTCGCGGTGCATGGCCGCCCGCTGCTGGTAGATTATTTGGCGGCGGAAGTCGAGGCGGGCGCGCGCCTTGTGGTGGAGAATGCGAGCTGGGTCGCGCTGGTCCCGTTCTGGGCGGTCTGGCCGTTTGAAACGCTGGTGCTGCCGCGGCGGCATGTGGTACAGATGCCGGACCTGACCGCGGACGAGCGCGACGGGCTGGCCGACCTGCTCAAGCGGCTGCTGACGCGCTATGATAATCTGTTCGAGACCAGCTTCCCCTA
>QEUY01000577.1 GCA_003577365.1 Chloroflexota bacterium
GCTGGAGTTCGGCGGCGCGGCCCACGAAAGGTGTGACCGGCTCGACCGTGGCCGGCGCATAGGCAGGGGCAGCGGCGGGCAGAGCGGGCGCGGCCGCCGGCGATTCCGCCGCTGGAGGCTGGGCAGGAGGCTGCGCCGCCGGTTCGGGCCGGGGCAGCGTGTCGGTGATGATGGCGTCGTAGAGGCTGCGCGTCTCGGCCATGGGTGGCACGCCCATCTCTTCGTCCAACAGCCGCACCAGCTCCTCATAGCGGCGGATCGCGCCGGCGCGGTCGCCCGCTAGGTAATGCAGCCGCAGCGCCGCGCGCTGGAGATCCTCTTGAAAGGGGTCGATGGCGAGCGCCTGCTGCAGCGCAGCCAGCGCGGCGGGAAAGTCGCCTGCCTGCTCGCGGCGGCGGCTCAGGGTGGCGAAGCCGTTGATGGCAAGGCGGCGATAGCGCTCGCGCTCGACCGTGATCCAATCTTCAAATTCTTGGGCATCGGGCAGGTCAAAGCCGGTCAGGAAATCACCCTGATAGCGCGCCAGGGCGGCGGCGAGCGCAGCATCGTCTGGGTTGGGGCGGTGCAGCCAGGCCACCAAGGCGCGCGTGTCGACGTCGACACCCTCCGCCAGCGCCAGCCATTCACTGTCCAGTTGCAGATCGTCGCCCAGCATCTGGCGCAGGTGATAGATCGTGGTGCGCAGGTTGTGGCGGGCGGTGGCGGCGCTGTGGTCGGGCCAGAGCAGCGCCAGGAGTTGGCTGCGCGCCACCGGCTGTGGATAGGCGGCGAGGTAGTAGAGGACGGCCCGGCTCTTGCGGCGCGTGAGCGACAGCGGTTGACCCGCAGACAACACCTGAGGCGACCCCAAGAGGCGGATGGCTAACATGGCAGCATACTACTCGCCGCCAGAGGAAAAGTCAAAGGGCAGGTGTAGGGACACGATATATCGTTTCCCTACACCTGCCTACTCCCCGCTCCCTACTGCCGGCGCGGGCTGTTCGACCTCATTCATGGGCAGCCCGCGACCGTAGAGCAGCAGCGCGGGGGTCAAGATCACCCCGGAGAAGACCAGCGCCGCGCGCAGCGAGCGCAGCCCCACCAGCCCCACTGCCGGCCCGCCCGCCAACTGGCCGAGCGCGTCGGACTGCCCATAGATGGACAGCACGGTGGCGCGCACGCGCGAGGGGAGTTGCTGATTGAGCCACGTCGAAGCCAGGGGATGCTGGAGCGAACGCAGCACGCCCGCGGCCCAAAACGCGGCCAGCCCTATCCCAAAGCCGGGAGCCAGCCCAAAGGTGATGACGCTGACTGCCAGCCCCGCCGCAATGGCGAAGAGCAAGCCGTGCAGGCGGCGGCTGTCGGCCATGTCGAGGCGCCGGATCAGCGCCTCGGACGCGGCCAGGCCGAGCACCATGCTGCCGGCGTTGATCAGCCCGATCCAGACGACGGGCGGCAGCGCAGGCCAGGCCGGGAAGGCGAGGGTGCGCAGGAAATGCGCCTCCCAGAGCCGATCGAAGCCCTCGCTGAACGCGCCAAAGACCACGCCGACCGCCAGCAGCATCAGCACCACGGGCCGCCCGCGCACCACCTGCACCCCTGTGCGCGTGATCGCGCGCAGGCCGGCCCAGGGCGTGACGTTTTCGTGGACGGTCGGGTGAAAGCCTCGTTCGGGCATCACCAGCGCCAGTAACCCGCTGAGCAGGATCAACAGCCCACCGCCGAGCATGACGGGCAGTCGCAGTTGGGCGGTGGCGAGACCTGTGCCCAGGCCGATGCCCGCGAACCCGGCGATGCGGCTCACCTGTCCATAGCGCAGATAGGCGCGGCCCACCCGCTCGCTTCCGATCTCGTCGGCGATCCAGGCGTCGGACGCGCCGCTGGTAAAGGTCTCGCCCACGCCGCGCACGAGCTCGGCCAGGAGGATGGCGGTAAAGAAGGGCAGAAAGCCCTGCAAAACATAGCAGAGGCCGATCAGCGCAAAGCCGATGATCACCGACAGGCGGCGGCTGTAGGTGTCGGCCACCACGCCGGTCGGCACCTCGAAGAGCAGGATGGTGGCTTCTATCGTAGTGCCGACCAGCACCAGTTGCAAGGGGTTCATGCCCACGGTCTGGACGTAGTAGACGCCCAGCGCCGTGAAGATCATGCTGAAGGCGAGCGATGCAAGCCCGCCCATGAACAGATAGACTCGATAGGCGTCTAGCCTGTACACAAGCATCTCCTGTGAAGTTGGCCCAGGCTTGCGGCGCAGCCGAGCGTTCGGCGGGCGCGGCAAAGCCGGGTCTGGTCATGCCTGGGGCTGCGGCCAATGTAAACAGGCCGCAGACAGGGAACGTCCACGACCACGATGCCGGCGCTGGGCTAGACGCGGGGTTGAGCCGCGGGGACCTTAGCAGAGGGGATGCGGCAGGCGGAAACGCTCCCTGTGAGCAAGTCGGTTGGATAGGGTGGTGAAGACTGTCACGGGTGGTCTCCTGGAAACGGATACGCTCGACTAGCGCACAGGGTAGCGCAGGCGAGGGCGGCTGTCAACCCCCAAAACGCGGCGCGCCAAAGCGCCGCAAGGCTGGTACAATGGGGTGCAGTCGTGTGCAATGAACCTCATCCTACTTACTGTATCCTACTTACTGTATCCTACTTACTGTGCGAAGGAATGGATGCCATGCCCCAGCCGCTGACCGTGCTCTGTCTGGCAAGCTATTTGAAGGGCGGACTGTTTTTGGAGGAGTGTCACCGCCAAGGCTGCCATGTGATCTTGGTGACCGAGGAGAAGCTGGGCAATGAAGCTTGGCCGCGCCACGCCATCGACGAGTTTTTTATGATGCCCGACCTGGCGCGCCAGCCCGACATCACCTATGCCGTGAGCTATCTGGCGCGCAGCCGCACCATCGACCGCATCATCGCCTTGGACGACTATGACGTGGAGACCGCGGCCGCGCTGCGCGAGCATCTGCGTCTGCCCGGCATGGGCATCAGCGCGGCGCGCCTGTTCCGCGACAAGCTGGCGATGCGCGTGCAGGCGCGCGCCCAGGGGGTCGCCGTGCCCGACTTTGTCCATGCGCTCAACGACAGTCGGCTGGCGGACTTTATGCAGCGTGTGCCGCCGCCCTGGGTGCTCAAGCCGCGCTCGGAGGCGGGATCCATGGGCATCAAAAAAGTCCACAGCGCCGAGCAAGTCTGGGGATTGTTGGAGGCGCTGGGCGACCGCCGCTCCTACTATCTGTTGGAGCAGTTTGTGGCGGGCGATGTCTATCATGTGGATTCGCTGGTCTGGGACGGGGCCGTGGTCTTTGCGGCGACGCAGCGTTATGGGCAGCCGCCGATGTCGGTGTATCAAGGCGGCGGCGTCTTTGTGACCAGCACATTGGCCTATGGCAGCGACGAGGAGCGCGCGGCGCTGGCGATCAACCAGTCTGTGCTGGCCGCGCTGGGCATGGTGCGCGGGGTGACGCACGCCGAGTTTATCCGCG
>QEUY01000578.1 GCA_003577365.1 Chloroflexota bacterium
CGTTGATGATGGGCGACCACCAGCGGGCGTCCCACTCATCCCGCCGCGGCATGACGCGTTCGCCGTATTCGTCGAGCAGCCCAGCGTTGGCCTCGTACCATTGGGGCCGCTCCCAGCCGGCCGTCTCGAAGAAGACCGCACCGAGCGCCCTCTCTTGTTCGTAGAAGGGGCTGAGCCGCACCTTGCGGTTGGAGCTATACTGCTCGCGCGGGTGGACGATGCCGTAGGTCTTGTTGTAGCTTTCACGGGTGCGGGCGTGGATATGCCGTCTGGTCTTGTGATGGTCGTAGAAGCGGGCGATGTCCGAACCGCTGGGGTCGATCTCCGGCGCTCCGGTGGTCATCCACTCGGCCACCGAACGGGCGATGCCGGGCGCTTCCTTGATCCAGACGGCCGCCACCGACCAGAGGCCCCCTACTTCCGGCGTCTCGCCGAGGATGGGGAAGCCGTCCGGCGTGAGCGAGAGCAGGCCGTTGATGGCGTGGCGGATGCCGTACTCGCCCAGGAAGGGCATCAGTTCGAGCGCCCGCTCCAGCGAGGGATCGAAATCGTCCTGTGTAAAGGGCAGTTCGGTCGGCGAGAGGGCCGCCTTTTCAATGGGCGGGATGTCGTCGGGGTCGACGAGGATGGGGCGGTGGTCGTACGAACCGACCTCCATGTCGCTGCCGTGCTGGCGCTCGTACATGTTGAAGTCCACATCGCGCACAATGGGGTACGAAATCTCGCCCGGCTTTTCGGCCAGCAAGGGGATGGGGCCCACGCTGATCATCTGGTGGACGGCCGGCGTGAGCGGGATGTGGGCGCCGGCCATGCGGGCGATGCGCGGGCTCCAGATGCCGCAGGCCACGACCAGCGTCTCGGTCTGGATCGAACCGGCCGTCGTCTGCACGCCGCGGATACGCCCCTTCACTACCTCCACACCGGTCACCTCGACCCGGGGCACGATGGTGAGCGCGCCCAGCGCTTGCGCCCGTTCGCGCATGATCGTGCCGGCGCGCAGCGGGTCCACCACGCCCACGCCGGGGGAGTAGAAGGCGCCGCGGATGATCTGCTCGTTGAGGTAAGGCACCAGTTCCCTGACCTCGGTGGGGGAGAGCAGCTCGGCCTCTTCGCCCCACGCTTTGGCCGAGGCGAGGCGGCGCTTGATCTCTTCGGCGCGTTCTTTGGTGCGCGCCACCTCCAACCCGCCACACTGGGTGAAGACGCCCATCTCCCGGTATTGCTTGATGCTGTCCTGGGTGAACCGGGTCATCTCTTTAGAATGGTCGACTGGGTAGAGGAAGTTTGAGGCATGGCCGGTGGAGCCGCCCGGATTGGGCAGCGCCCCCTTGTCGAGCAGCACGATCTCCTTCCACCCTAGCCGCGCCAGGTGATAGGCCATGGAATTGCCGACGATCCCCGCGCCGACGACCACCACGCGCGCCTGTTTTGGTAATTCAGCCATCTTGGATTCCTTTCGCAACGCTGAAAGCAAGAACCCCGCACTTCACCCCTCCCGCGCCCTCACTGTTATTTGGTTGAGGGCGAAACCTGTCAACGGATTTTGGGAACCGATTGAGCGGATTGTTTTTCGAGAATGCTGCGCTCTAATTACAGGCGTAGGAACGGATTAAGAAACGAATATCATCCTTCCTGCCGCGGCTTCTTCCCAATAGGATGGGGTAGTACTTCGCGTTCTCGTTTTGATACGGATTTAGAGGCCATTTGAAAAGCTCGGTGCGTTGCACTCGAAGAGTGCGATGCACCTGGGTCGCCGGGGGTTTCAAAGGTGCAACGCACCTTGCAGGTGCATCGCACCGGTTGTCACCCTACTTTTCAAATAGCCTCTTAGGCCACAATCACCGCCGGCCAGTGACGTCCCATCCCAACCACAATTGGTGATTGAGCACAATGACGGCGGCAAACAGGAGTAACGCCGTGGCCTGGTGGCTTAACGCCAGCGCTAGCGGCACATGAAACCAGATCACGCTGATCCCTAGCCCGATCTGCACGATGACCAGGGCGACGATGAGGCCCGCAACCCGTTGGACGGGTAGTGGGTGGCGCAGTCGTCTGGTCAAGAAGAGCAAGATCGCGGCGAGGGCGAGCACCACAAAGGCAAACCAACGGTGGACAAAGTGAACGGTTGCGCCCGTGGCCACAAGATTGACCCACCAGGGCTGCGCCACGGCCAGCAGACCCGGCGGCGCAAGATAGCCAAACATGAGCGGAAAGGTGTCCGACGTGTGGCCGGCCTTGAGACCGGCGACCAGGGCGCCGTAGGCGATCTGGATGACCAGCACGGCCAGCAGGAGAAGGGCGAGCCTGGCCGGCGCCGTGCGGGCGGCGGGCGGGACAGCGGTTCGCACGCCCATCTGGTTGAGCGCCGTCCACAAGGTCAAGGCCAACACTGCCAGCGCGGTGAGCAGATGCGCCGCCAGCCGGTAGGGGCTCACGCTGGGGCGATCGACTAGACCGCTGCTGACCATGTACCAGCCCAGAAAGCCCTGAAAACCAAAAAGCACAGCGATGAGCAGATAGACGCCCGACCGCCGCCAGGGGATCGTTCCCCGCCAGAGAAAGATGCCCAGTGGTAGGATGACGATCAGCCCGGCCATGCGAGCGATCAGGCGATGGAAATACTCTACGTAGAAGATCGTTTTGTATCCTGCCAGGGTCATGGTGGCGTTGACCTGCTGGAATTCGGGCGTCTGTTGGTACTTGGCGAAGGTGGCCTGCCAGGCCTCCTCACCCAGCGGCGGGAGCACGCCCGTGACGACATTCCACTCGACAATGGAAAGGCCGGAGCGGGTCAACCGCACATAGCCGCCAAAGATGGAGAGGCCCATGACCAGCACGCACACGGTAAGCAGCCAGACAATGACCGCCCGATTGGTGGATGTTGCGCCGCTGGTGGCTCCGCGCTGAGCTGTGATGACCCTGTTTACAGATGATATCATGGGCTGTACACTCTCGATTTTTTTGCCAGGTGCTGTCACCACATTATATCACCGGCCAGAGGAAAGTGGATAAGCGCCATACTTGCGAATGGCCCGGATCATAGCCCACACATTCTCAATTTTACAGTACGAGGTGATCGAATTGGCGCTGCTGATCATATAGCCCCCGCCCTGGCCAATGGTCTCGATCCGCCGCTTGACTTCCGCTTCGACCTCGGCCGGCGCGCCCAGCGTCAGGGTGTAGTGCAGGTCGATGTTGCCGACCAGACAGAGCCGCTGGCCGTACTCCCGCTTGACCGCCTCGATGTCCATCGCCCCTGGCTCCAGCGGGTGCAGGCCATCGAAGCCCAGGGTGAGCAGGTCATCGAGCAGCGGCATCAGGTTGCCGTCGGAGTGGACGATCCAGGGGAAGCCTTCTCCCTTTACGGCATCGGCGACGCGCCGCAGGTGGGGCAGGAAGAGCGTACGAAAGACGCGCGGCGAGAACATGGGGCCGCTCTTGTAGGC